>CAYOYI010000068.1:0-11551 GCA_964408105.1 uncultured Chitinophagaceae bacterium
CAACGGGTTGCGTGTACACTCCGGTCACATGTAATGATCAGAATTCTTGTACTACGGATGGATGCAATCCTTCCACCGGGTGTGTATTCACCCCGATCGTTTGCAATGACAACAATGCCTGCACTTCCAACACTTGCAATCCGGCAACGGGGTGTGTATATACTCCAATTACATGCAACGATAACAACGATTGTACAACTGACGCATGTAATACATCTTCCGGGTGTGTGTTTACTCCAATACCGGATTGTGGCGGACCATGCGTGGGTTTTGAATGTAATGACGGTAACCCGTGCACGGTCGATATCATAAATACCCAGGGCGTATGTACCCACACTGCAGTAGATAGCACTGAAACCTATCTAAGGGTGGTTAACTCCCAGACAAGTTGGAAAAAGCTGAGGTTAGGTTACGGCAACAACCTTTGGTCACCCAAGCAGAATGTGCTGGATCATGGTAATGACCACATTTGCATCACGCTGAGAGATCCGTTGGGAACGGCAGATTGGAGTAAGCTCCAGATCAGGCCACAGGGTGCTCCTTCTGATTTCGCTGTTCTTGGCGACTATATGTCGGCAGGAATTTCCGATTGCCCGACTGACTGGATCACAATTTGTATCCCGATCAGCCAGTTCCCAGGCAGAAACTTCAGTGCGTTATCGCTGATTGAAATTCCATACAGCAATGGTGCAGGACCGTTTGAAATTCACATCTATAAGATTGAATTTGTTGGTGGTACTGATCCGTTCCTGTGGTTTGGTCCCGGTCATACCAGCAACTACCATGACGGACAGACAAATGGTGGTGGTAATCTCTATGGCGAATTGATCCAGGGTATACCGTGTAATGCGGTGCCTAAGCGTTCAGGGGATGAGCCTGATTTTGTTGTGGAAGAAGGCACGGATGCCATCAGCAATGTGAATGTATATCCGATTCCGTTTGATGATCAGTTGAATATTGAGTTTGTGTCACAATATGACGGAGAAGCGGATTTAAGAGTGATTGACGTGTTAGGACAAGTTATCAATACTCAGAAAGTGAGCATGATTGTTGGTCACAACAAGGTTACGCTGAATTTGAGCCGTGCTGCTGCTTCAGGGGTTTACTTCCTGCAATTGCGTTCAGACGATAAACTGCAAACCGTTAAATTGATGAAGTAGGGAGTAAGCGAACAAGTTCGTTAAACCAAAAAAGGGGGCTGTATTCATTGAATACGGCCTCTTTTTTTTTCTGATACATTACGGGCTAAAATCTCAGCTGCTGATTTTTTCCTGACCGGGTTTTTACCATCTTGATTTTTTCATGCCTGCTGAAACTTTTAGGACAAACTAACGTCTTGAAAATTCAGAAATCAAACTCTGGCATTAAATATTTCTTTTGCAAATCCTTTTGAGCACTGTTACGTAAAAGTGCTTACCTATCAAGCATTCAAAGATTGTGTTCATATTAAATGCACATAGCAGGACCTTATTACACCTGGTAATCTTGTGCTTGATTAGTATTAGCGCAGCCGCTCAGACAGGCCCCGGAGGTGTTGGCAGCAGCACTACTAACAAGCTGTGGCTGAAGGCTGATGCCATCACGGGTGTTGCAGATGGCGGCTCCGTCACTACGTGGAGCGACCAGTCGGGCAACGGCAATGACTTCACGCAATCCACCGCGACTAAAAAACCTACCTATACTCAATCGAATTCAGACTTCAGCAATCAGCCCACCGTCACTTTTGACGGCACTTCCGATTTTCTTGATTACGGCAACGGCTCGATGAATGCAACCAGTATTTACAGCATTTTCTTTGTTTACAAAACCGCCAGTACCGCCAGCCAATATTTGTTCGATACTAAAAGCGGAAAACTTAAAATTCTTCATGAAGGCGCAGGGGAAAAGGCATATTTCGATGGCAAAGCCCGTGGAATTGAGTTAACAGGTACCGGTACCAAACTTGTCGAATGGGAGCTTTGTGATGTTACCCCGAAATCAAGTATTTACGAGAACGGCACAAAAACTCAATCAGGGGTCGCCTATTCCAAACGAGCCATCAACGGCAGCACCAGCCTCGGAGCGAATGAAGCAGGCAACGGAAGATATTTCAACGGCAGCATTGCAGAAGCCATTATCTATAATGTGAAGGTCAACAGCGCTCAGCGCATCATTGTGGAAAATTATCTTGGAGCCAAGTATGGAATCTCCATCGCGAATGACAAATATGCTTATCAAGGCACACATGTCAATGACGTAACGGGTATCGGTCGTGAAGATGCGTCCAACATTCATTCCGCTGCCGGCAACTTCTTCATGGTGGCAAGCCCAAGCAGCCTGGGTGACGGTGACTACCTCCTCTTTGGCCATGATGGCGGAAGCATCTCTTCATGGTCAACCACGGAATCACCCAATACGGATATCAAAAGATTAACGCGCGAATGGCGCCTGGATGAAACCGGTAATGTGGGAACCATCACCATGAGCCTCGATACCTCAACGCTGGCGTCAAAGCCTGAGGGCTTTACCAAATACGGAATGCTGATTGACGCTAACGGTGACTTCAGCGCAGGCGCCACCTTTTACCCTTTGACATTAAACAGCGGCAGATACCAGGCAACAGGCGTGGATATTTCCGATGGTGATTATGTGACTTTCGTAGTGTGCAAGCCCATACTGAATTTTTCAGCAATAAGCGGCAATGCCTTTGAATCGGTAACTCCCGGCACCGCAACCATTTCCATGAACTATACGATGAGCAGCGATGTGTCCGTAGATTACATAGTCACCGGAGGCACTGCCACAGGAGGAGGCACCGACTATACGCTCTCCAATGGCACCGCCACGATAACCGCTGGCACCACCACCACCTCGTTCAATATCACCGTTGTTAATGACGTCACGGTTGAAACGGATGAAACGATTATTATCAAGATTCGCAACCCGTCATCGGGTATCACTTTGGGTCCTGATTCCACCTTCACCTACACCATTAATGATAATGACAACAGCAGATATATTCAATTCTCATCGTCTTCTTCAAACGGTTCAGAGGCGACAACCCCTGCCACCGTAACCGTTTCTCTCAACGAAACAGATCCCGGTAATTCCACCACCGTGAATTATGCAGTTACTGGCGGCTCCGCTACCGGCAGCGGAACGGATTACACGCTCGCCAGCGGGACAGCAACCATTCCGGCTAATGAAACATCCACTACTGTTTCCATTGCAATAACCAATGACGCGATGGATGAAAATGATGAGACAATTATTATCACCCTTTCAGGCCCCAGCAGCAATGCAAATCTTGGGACAAACGTTACGCATACATTCACCATTACTGATAATGACGCACCGCCCATGATTGTTTTTTCCAGCACGTCTTCATCAGGTGGCGAATCATCATCTTCGCCTGGTATGCCGTTGAGCATCTCCGCGGTGTCGGGGAAAACGGTTACGGTTGACTACAGCGCAACAGGCGGCACAGCCACCGGTTCTGGCACGGACTATACATTGGCAAACGGAACCGTCACCATCAATGCCGGAGAAACAACCGGAGATATCTTCCCGACTATCGTGGATGATGCAGGGATTGAATTGAGCGAAACAATAATTGTCACAATTTCAAATCCCACAAATGCCACGCTCGGCACAAACGTTACTTATACCTATACCATCATTGATAATGACAACCTCGGTGCCGTTGGACCGGGTGGAGTTGGAGACCTGACCTCCAATATCCTCTGGCTCAGGGCTGACTATATCAGTGGTGTTTCAGATGGCGGCTCATTAAGCGCATGGGCTGATACCTCCGGGAATGATCATGACCCCGTGCAAGCTACAAGCACCAAACAACCGACCTACATTGCTTCCAATTCCGATTTCAACAGTAAACCTACCGTTCAATTTGACGGCAGCAGCGATTATTTTGATCTTACTGCGCTGACGCATGATGCCACTGACTACACCATAATCGTGGTTTATAAAAGCACGAGCACTGCCAAGCAAACCATCTTCGATTCCAAAACAGGAAAAGTTGAAATACTCCATGAGGGAGATGCGGATAAAGCTTTTCATGATGGTTCAGGCAGAGGGACTGAGATTACAGGCACAGGCACTCAGATGGTGTTATGGGAACTGGATGATGCCGGAGCAAGCGTATATATTAACGGGGCAACCTCTCAAAGCGGGCTTTCCTACACGCAAAGGCCAATCGGAAGCAACACCATCCTCGGATGCAAGGAAGCTGCAAATGGAGATTACTTTAATGGAAATATCGCTGAGGTAATTTTCTATAACACCAGGTTGAATGCCGTTCAAAGAAAACTGCTGGAGAACTACCTCGGAATGAAATATAACATCTCTATTTCGGATGTTAAATATTCTTACAGCGCAACACATGGAAATGATGTTGCCGGCATTGGCAGTGAAGGCACTCCCATCATACACACCAGCGCCAACTCCACCGTGCTCAACATCAGCAATCCCGGTGGATTGGAAAGCGGGGAGTATATGCTGTTCGGGCACGACAACGGTTCCATATCGGCATGGACTTCCACCGAAGCACCCAATACCGAAGTTCAGCGCATCGCCCGAGAATGGCGGGTAGATAAGACCGGAGACCCGGGCACACTGACCATTTCATTTGATACCATTGGACTGCCTTCTGTCGGCTTCGGATACAATGGTTTTGTTTTAATGATAGATGCAGACGGGGATTTTTCATCCGGAGCAAACATGTATTCACTCACATCGGACGGAAGTTCATTCAGTATTGACAACATAACATTAGCAGACGGTGATTACATTACCTTGGCATCCGCGCGATTTGTCAATAAAGCCTCAGGAAGCTTCAGCACTTCAACCAATTGGCACTCTGGCTCCGTACCCGGTTCCGGCCAGTCAGCCGTAATTCTGGAAAACACTGCTATTACGATGGATGCTGACCAAACAATTGGCGCTCTTACTATCCGGGCTGGAGCAACATTGAACCTCTCTTCCTACATTTTGTCAATTGATGAAGGCACCATTCTCAACAGCGGCACGCTGAATATGAATACCGGTGCCATTAATTACTCAAAAGCCGGTGACCAAAACGTCAATCCCTTTACATTTAACAACCTTGTGATAAGCGGATCGGGTGTGAAAACGTTGACTGGCAATACGACTGTCAATGGAAACCTGACCATCACTTCCGGCATATTGGATGCGAACAATGCGCAGAACTTTTCACTTGATGTGAAAGGTGATTGGGTGAACTCGGGAACGTTCTCAGCCCGCAGCGGGACGGTCACCTTAAGCGGAACATCTGACCAGTCTGTAACAACAGGCGGCAGCGGCTTCTATAATTTAGTGATCAATAATAGCGCTGCTCAGGTTTCTTTAAATGACGACCTCACCGTGAGCAATGGCATCACGCTGACGGATGGTGCTATAACCACCGGAAACTACAGGGTTATTGTATCCTCAGCTTCGGCATCTGCCATTTCGGGGTTCAGCGAATCAAGTTTCATAAACGGCAATCTCAGGAGATATATTGAGGCTAACTCAGCCACGTATGCCTTCCCCGTGGGAAACGGCACCGCCTCAACAAATTATTACCTTGCTGAAATAGAGAATGACAGCCTTGCCGGCATCACTTACGTTGATTCGAAATTTAAACCGCTTTCAGGACATAGCGACAATGAGTTGAATGTTTGGGATGCCTGGACCCACGGATACCTTGCATATAATACTGTTCACTCCGCGGGTGTTTGGGAATTGGAACCTGACGCTGCGCCCACTGGCGGCAGCTACAATGTGAAACTGTATATCGCAAATATGCCAGGCTTCAATGATAACGAATTCGGGCCGCTGAAGCGCCCGGTTGGAAGCGAAAGCGGTGGAGATTGGTCAACAGGCGGAGGCTGGCTCAATAACAGCGACAGCCCCGGAAGAACAGTTTCCGGTGGTTATATGCAGCGCAATTATCTTACAAGTTTCTCTGAGTTTGGGGGTGGGGGCGGTGATGCCGGTGGTGCCGGACTGCCTATCGAACTGCTCAGCTTTACAGCTTCTTATGATAACGGCAGGGTAGATATAACGTGGGTTACCGCTTCTGAAATCAATAATGATTACTTCACTGTTCAGCGCTCAAAGGATGGCGTTGAATTTGAAGACGTCCGGATTTTTGCCGGAGCTGGGAACAGTTCCACCTTGAGACTTTACACCACCGTGGATGCAACTCCGTACTCCGGGAT
This sequence comes from uncultured Chitinophagaceae bacterium, assembly GCA_964408105.1. Classification (GTDB taxonomy): domain Bacteria; phylum Bacteroidota; class Bacteroidia; order Chitinophagales; family CAIOSU01; genus BPHB01. The sequence goes on from CAYOYI010000068.1 coordinate 6,219, forward strand.
TTCCTACTATCGCCTGATGCAAACCGATTTTGACGGAGAGTTCAGCTATTCGAGCATTGTTTCAGTGCTTGTTCCGGAGATGGAGCCTCTGTTCATTGTTGCGCCCAACCCGGTGCATGGCAGCCAGATCACGCTTACGGTCTGCTCAGAGGTTAACAACTCAAGCTGCGAGTTTCGTCTGATAGATTCGGGCGGAAGGATCATATTCAACCAGCCCTTGGATTTAAGCGTGTCAAAGGAATTTATTATAAGCTTTCCATCTGATGTTCCCAAAGGAGTTTATCTGGTAGATATCATAAATTCCCAATCAACCGTTTATCGGCACAAGCTCTTGATCCATTAAAGTCGCGATTCCGGTTACCTTCTCCGGTTAAAGACTATTGAGTATTTAGCTGACCCCTGAATTATCCTTTCCGCTGGAAGAGCTTTCTCCTTATAGCACGCAAACAATCTTTTCTCTTCTCCGTAAAAAAGAATGATGTAATGCCCATAGTGGGCAGTGTATCCATTGAATAATGTATAGAAATCTCAATCTGTTTTAACCAAAAGCACTGGTAATGAACCTACCACTCAACCATCTGAAATTGTCTCGTGTTTCTGAGGCCCGCTTCCGTTTATGGATGCCGGCATTTGTCGCTTGCCTTACCATTTTTTCATTCTTCGAAGCTAATGCAGCCAATAAAAATTGGATTGGCACAATTGACAACAATTGGAACAATCCGCTTAACTGGCAGGGAAGCGTACTGCCGCCAAATGGTGACGATGTCACTATCAATCCGTCCAACTATACAAATGCCCCTATTGTACTGAACCTGTCGTTGTTTACGCCTAAAAAGATCACCATCACCAATGGCGGAGTACTAACCGTTCGCGCTGACCTCACTACCACGGATAACATCACTGTTGCTGGCGCTGGCTCCAGGCTTGACATGGAAAAGGATATCCTTACGATCAGCGCCAGCAAAAAGCTGATCGTATCAGCAGGAGGTGTTGTGAATCTATCCCGTGGAACGATAAATATTTCAGACGATCTTGAAATTACAGATGGCACCGTTAACGTCAGCCAGCCCAATCCTCAGCTCTCAATTCTTACCGTTGACTACGACAACAGCGGGCAGGGTATGCTGGTGTTGTTGAACAATACAGGCAATTCTTCATTCAATCAAACTGCAGGCACGGTCACCATCGGAACCGAAGGTATATTGCTGGATGGAAATAACAAACCTGCTTTAACCATAACTGTAAGCATATCTGGCGGCACTTTCCTTAACAAGGGGACCACTTTTTTCAATAGGGCGGAAACGGATAACACGATCTTGAATGTTTCAGGCGGAACGGTCACATTAAACGGAGATGTGAGGGATAATGCTGCCGGCAAGATCACCATCAATCATTCTGCGGGTGACATTCTCTTCCTGGGGAATCTTTCAATGGAATCTGGAGATGTTTTCACTCAAACCGGTGGCGCCATTTATTTCAATGGCACAAATAAGGACTGGACTAATGATGGTACATTTAATGCCACTGCCGGTTCGGTAAATGTTAATGACCCGACCATGCTGGAATTGGTCGGGGCCGGTACCTGGAATTTCTATCACGTGTTCATCCAACCCGGATATACCTTAAAGCAAACAGGTCCGGCTAACATCAATGTGAGGGGAGACTGGGGCAATAAAGGAACGTTTACGCACAATAACAAGAAGGTAACCCTGAACGGCTCAACCAATCAGTTCATTAACGCGGAAACTTTTTACCAGCTCACCGTAAATAAAAGCGGAGGACAGGTAGCGCTCAATGGTAATGTGAACGTAACAAACACGCTCACCATGATTGCCGGTAATATCTCTGCTTCAACCTATACATTGACGTTAGGAACCAGCACTGCCAATCCGGGTACGCTTGCGCATACATCCGGAACAATAATCGGAAAGTTTTCAAGGTGGATCAATGCAACCGGTACCGATATTTTCTTCCCGGTTGGAACATCAAGCTTTCACAGGCCGGAAACCGTGCGCTTTACCAACCTCACTGGCGGAAATCTTACCGTTGAATTTTTAGAGGTGAACCCGGGTTCTTTTGGCTTGCCGATTTCTGAATCATCCATCACCGTAAATAATCAATTTATGGATGGCTATTGGAGCAATACCGTTAGCGGTGGTTTGACGAGCAGTAACTATAATGTCACGCTGGTGGCCACCGGATTTTCATCCTATCCTTTCTCAAGGGGAACGCGCGTAATTAAACGTGCTGACGGCAGCAGCCCCTGGGTTTTCCAGGGAACACATTCAACCTTTCTTAGCTCTACCGGGAAACGCAATGGCTTAAATGGTATTTCGCCTACCGTGCAGTTCGGTCTGGGTAAGGCCGATTGTGCCGTACCGGCTTTCCCGCTATCTTCCACCAAAGTAAATGTGCTTGGTTGCTATGGAGATGCTACAGGTTCAATTGACCTTACGGTCGGTGGTGGCCTGGCGCCTTATACCTATGCATGGTCAAACGGGCCAACCACCCAGGACATATCCGGTTTATCGGCAAATATTTACACCGTAACTGTAACCGATGATGAAGGATGCACAGTTTCTAAATCTGATACCATAACTCAACCTGCACAGATAGTGCTTTCCGGGGTCATATCCCATATCGGGTGTCAGCCGGGAGCTATTAACCTCACGGTAGCGGGCGGCACAGCACCTTTTACCTATGCATGGTCCAGCGGGCAGACCACCGAAGATATTTCGGTGGCTACAGGAGGAAACTACACCGTGACCGTTACGGACAGCAAGGGCTGTATTAAAGCAAAGCTGTTCACGGTTATCAATTACGGCAACACGCTGATCGTTTCAATTTCCAAGACTCACGCCAACCCTGCTGGCTCAAGCAATGGTGCGATTGACCTTACACCATCCAGTTCAACCCCGCCTTTCACCTTCAGTTGGGCGCATGGGCCCACAACGGAAGATGTTAGCGGTCTGGCTGCAGGCATTTATCGCGTAACGACCACCGATGCAGGGGGCTGCGTGCGCATTGACAGCATAAAAATTCTTGACGGTATCATTGCTGGAACAAAACGCTGGGAAGGCGATATAAGCTATCAGTGGAATGACCCGCTCAACTGGGAGGGCAATACTATTCCTGCTTCAACGGACAACGTATTGATTGACCCAACAAACTATTGGATCGCCCCGGTGATCAGTGCTACGTCTTCCTTTTCACCAAAGAAGGTCACGCTCGAAAATGCAGCCTCGCTGACGATCCAGGCAAATCTTTCCATCACGGATATCTTCACTGTCAATGGTTTCAACACCTCAACACCAACCGTTAACATGACCTCTGGTTCTGTGACGGTTCTCGGAGGCAAGGATGTAGATATCAAAGATGGAGCGGTATTTAACCTCAGCGGTGGAACGCTTGCGATAACAAAGAGCCTGTTTGTTACCGGAGCAACCTTTAACATGAGCCAGCCTTCAGGCCCGAGCAACTTATTTATTGACTCCGATAATAACGGTTCCGGCTTGCTGCATATCAAGCCAAACCTGCAAAATGTTTTGTTCAAGATGACCGGTGGAACTGCCAACGTCAGGGAACAAGTTATCATCGATGGTAACAACAAAGCAGGTGCATTAAATGCAACGCTTGAAATAGCAGGAGGCGCATTCACCAACGAAAACAGGACCATATTCAGAAGCAGCGACACAGACAGTTCCTTGCTGAAAGTATCAGGAGGTACGGTGAACCTTCTGAATCATGTTGAGGATAATGGCGGTAACGGGGCTATTGATATTCAGGTATCAGGGGGTTCGCTAAATATCAATGGTAACCTCACCATGGAAGCAAATGACGTAATAGTGCAAACAGGAGGCACGATTACTTTTGGAGGTACCGATAGGGACTGGACCAACCCCGGAACATTCAACGCCACAGGTGGAACCGTGGTAATTAATGATGGCTCAAAACTCGAGTTGATCAATTCTTCCGGTACATGGAATTTCTACAGTGTTACGATCAATAATGGAAAGACGTTCCGGATTGCGGACCCTGCCAATATCAATGTGAAAGGAAACTGGACAAACAATGGAGGTACCTTCCAGCACAATAATAGGAATGTAACCTTCAACGGCACATCTGCTCAAAACATAAACGCTGAAACTTTTTATTCCATGGTGGTCAATAAAAATGCAGGTAGCATTGCTTTGACCGGGAACGTTGTGGTAAGCAATGTGCTCACCATGACGAAAGGAAATATCAGCACTGGAGCTAATAAAATTACGTTGGGAACCAGCGCTGCAAGCATTGGTACGCTGAATTATACAGCCGGAACGGTGATTGGAAAATTCGAGCGTTGGGTGAATGCAACTGCTACCGACTTTACCTTTCCGGTAGGTGTTTCATCAACCAACCGTATGGCAACCGTGAACTTCACCAATCTTACTAACGGCTCATTGATCGCAGAGTTCATCGCCACCAATCCTGGTGTGAACGGTTTGCCCGTGTTTGATGGACCTGACAAGGTCACCAACCAATTCTTTGAAGGATATTGGAGGCTTACAACGGCAAATGGTCTCGCAAGCACAAACTATAACCTGAACCTTGATGGTGTCGGCATGACCTCTTTCCCGATCATTTCAACAACGCGCATCATTAAGCGAACTAATGCAGCAAGCCCATGGACGATTCAGGGTACACACGCGTCCGCGGTTGGAACAGTAGCGAAAAGGACAGGCTTCAGCGGGTTCTCTGATTTTACTTTAGGGCATTTAGGATGTATCACTTACATTGCCTATCAGCAAAATGTAACTTGTGCCGGAGCCAACAATGGCTCCATTGACCTGTATGTGGCAGGGGGCGTATCTCCCTACACTTACGCATGGTCAAGCGGACAAACCACCGAAGATATATCGGGGCTTGCTGCCGGAACATACACTGTAACCGTTACTGACGCAACAGCCTGCTCCATAAGCACCAGCGCCATCATCACCGCTCCGGGACCTTTAACGGCAACCGCTTCCATTACGAAAGCTTCGCTCTACACCACGCCAGACGGTGCCGTTGATTTGACCATTACCGGAGGAACAATACCCTTCACGTATGCTTGGGGCAACGGGGCAACTACCGAAGATATTTCCGGGCTCGAGCATGGAAACTATCCGTACACCGTCACCGATTCAAATGGTTGCAGCACTTCAGGGTTAGCCGCTGTGGGTTACCTGACACCAATTGACACATTCCCAGCGGGATCTTTTGTTGTCAATATGGGCGTCACTCCGCAAACGTATGCAAACGGCTTAAAGCCTTATGGTTTAGTGTATGAGTTGGTGAAGAATTATAAAGTACCG
>CAYOYI010000068.1:11561-13181 GCA_964408105.1 uncultured Chitinophagaceae bacterium
ACAACAGTGTGAACTACAAGGGAGGTCCCTTTATCATCCATGCTGATTTTATCAATCCTACAGTTGATAGTGTGATAGCAGCATGGCAGACATTGGGAGTTGTTGGTTTTAAGACTACATCCGATATAGCGGTTCCGGTATTTCATAGTATTAAAGGATTGACCAATGTCGTGATTGACCAGGCCAATGAAGGAATCATCATTCCGTATTTTAATAACGCCAGTTTTCCGACCAGCTATTATAGTGTTGGTTTGCCGTCTGATCTTGATGAATGCTCGGATACCTACATTCTGCCTCATGCCGATCCAACCTGGGCCGATCACAAGTATCTGCGTGATTTTGTTCAGATGAAAGGTTACATCTGGTCGGGATGTCATGCGGTGAGCGTTCTTGAAGGGATTAATGATCCTGCTGATACGACAAAGAGAATGAACTTCCTTTCAAGCAAGGGATTACAGTGTTATGGTGCCAACCCCAAATGTGGATCGCTGATCACACAGGTACATGCCGGTAATCCAACATTGCCTTACAGGTATGATTCAAGCTTTGCTGTTCATCCGATCATGCAGGTGATTGGTGACATGATGCCTGCCTCAGAAAACGGATCTGAAGAATGGTATATCCCTCTTACTTACAGCCGATGGAATTTGGGTTCCTCTTTGGCAGTATCAACCTCTGACGGAGCTTCTCCTCGTAAAGGTGCAAAGCTCATATTCGGTCGGGCCTATGATGTGCCATCAAATGGTTTGGTAATGTACCAGGGCGGTCACCGTCAAACTGGTGGCAATGAGCAGCAGAATACCTCAGCGCAACGCGCCTTTTTCAACTTCATTTATCTTTCAAGTATTGATAAAGGCTTAAGGATTACGGACACCATTCCTGAAACGTTCGTGCGCGACAGCGCAACGGTTGTGAAAGCGGGCGTTTCTCAAGGGAGCCTGCCCTACACCTACAATTGGACTTCAGAGTGTGGTGTGTTTGCTGACCCCACTGCACGGGTAACTACGTTTACACCGGATGGGTCTTACAACGATCCTTTTTGCTACGTCACTTTGGAAGTAACCGATGCCTGCGGCAGGTTCAGCTTTGAAAAGGTTAGAATATCAATGGTGACGCCAAACGCAGTTGCATCAAACTATAATGGATACAATGTAAGCTGCTATGGCGCAAGTGACGGTTCCATTGATCTTACCGTTCAGGGAGGTACGCCACCATATACTTACGCATGGTCAACTGGTGAAACGATTGAAGACCTTTCCGGCTTATCGGTAGGAACTTACGTAGTGACCGTTACCGATTTCTTCGGCTATTGGGATGTAGATACCATCGAGATCGTTCAACCGGATTCATTGGAATTCTCAGGAACGATCAATCATATTTCCTGCTTCGGTCAAACGGATGGTTCGATTGATTTAACGGTAGCCGGGGGAGTTCCCGCGTACACTTACAACTGGTCAAACGGACAAACTACTGAGGACATCAGCAATTTATCGGATGGATTTTATGGTTTAACCGTAAGTGATTTGAACGGATGTATTCGGAGCGAAATGGTGGAAATTGTTGAACCGGGCCCCTTAATGCTATCCAGTACGTTTACCAGCGTAACTTGCAATGGAGGTG
>CAYOYI010000069.1:0-803 GCA_964408105.1 uncultured Chitinophagaceae bacterium
CTTGCGGTATCTCTCGGATGCAGTCCGACACTTGGTTCATCGAGAATGTAAAGCGAATCAGTGAGGTTGCTTCCTAACGAGCTGGTTAGATTAATGCGCTGAGTTTCTCCTCCAGATAATGTGCTGGATAAACGATTCAGCGTTAAATAATTGAGACCAACATCTTCCATCAATACAAGGCGATTCTTTATTTCAATCAATAGCCGTTTTGCAATTTTTTGCTCATGCTGAGTGAGTTTTATGTTTTTGAAAAAATCATTAACGTCCGATATCTGCATCATCAGGAGTTCTGAAATGGATTTTCTATTGATCTTCACATAACCCGCATCTTTTCTGATTCGAGCACCTTCACAATCAGGGCATTTGGTCCTGCCCCGGTAGCGGGAAAGCATTACGCGATATTGGATTTTGTAGCTTTTTGATTCCAGGTATTTAAAAAATGCGGTCAGCCCTTCAAAATATTCGTTTCCGGTCCATAGGAGTTCCTTTTCCTTTTTGGTTAAATGCTTATATGCCCTGTGGATCGGAAAATCGAATTTGATGGCAGTCTTCACCAACTGCTGTTGCCACTCCCCCATTTTTTCCCCTCGCCAGCAGGCAATTGCTCCTTCGTAAACTGAAAGACTTTTGTCGGGAAATAACAGGTCTTCATCAACACCGATCACCGTTCCAAATCCTTCACATCGCTGACATGCCCCATATGGACTGTTGAAGTTGAAAAAGTGCGGAGTTGGCTCTTCAAATTTTATATCATCCAGCTCAAAGCGATTGGAGAAAGTGGTGCGCTGATGTTTTTCATCCGC
>CAYOYI010000069.1:813-9706 GCA_964408105.1 uncultured Chitinophagaceae bacterium
CCCCATGACCTTCAAAAAATGCAGTTTGAACAGAATCACTTATTCTGTGCTGTGTTTCTTCATCCTGGTTCTTAACGACAATTCTGTCAACCAATATTTCTACCTTTTTAGAAGTAGATATTTTCTTGAGCTTCTCCTTGTCTTCAAGACATTCTTCAATCTTATAAATCTCACCCTCAACGTAAATCCTTATGAATCCCTTTTGGAGTAAAAGCGAGAGTTCTTTTTTTAAGGCTGTATCCTTTTTCTGAATTAATTCAATCAAAACTAAACATCGCGTATCATCCTTCAAAGAATTCAGGTAATCGAGAACATCCTTTACATCGTGTTTCTTCACTTCCTCTCCGGAAACCGGAGAATAGGTCTTACCGATCCTTGCATAAAGTAACCTGAGGTAATCATATATCTCGGTAAGAGAGCCTACGGTTGACCGTGTAGTCCTGGTACTCACCTTCTGGTCAATTGCCAATGCCGGACAGATCCCCCTTATATAGTCAACATCAGGCTTATTCATGCGCATCAGGAATTGACGGGCATAGGCCGATAGGCTTTCTACATAACGTCTTTGACCTTCGGCATATAATGTGTCAATAGTAAGTGATGATTTACCTGAACCGGAAACTCCGGTGATCACAACCAATTTATTGCGGGGAATGGCAACATCAATATTCTTAAGATTATGAGTGCGCGCACCTTTGATAATAATGTATTTGCCGGGATCGGTTTCAGCAGTATCAGCACGTCTTTTCCGCTCTTTCACTTCCATTCTAACCAGAATATTGTACAGTGTCTGTTCAAAAATCTACACAACGAGAAGCCTATAAAGCCGAAAATCCTTTAAAAAGGCGGTTTTTAACCCTTTTTTGGCATTTGGCAAGGTAGTTGCCTTTTACTGGTCGTCTTCGCTCAGCTCCGTAAGAATTCAATATTAAACTAAAAAATGGACGTTGCTATGACCAAAACAAATCTCCCAGATCAGGCGTTAGTTTGTCAGTATATCGCTGGTGACGAAGCCGCACTTGAGTGCCTTATTCAAAGACACAAGGAAAAAGTTTTCACCGCAATTATTATGTTCGTGAGGGACAGATACCTTGCTGAGGACTTATTCCAGGAAACATTTATTAAGGTGGTAAACACTTTGCGTTCAGGTCATTACAATGAAGAAGGTAAGTTCCTTCCATGGGTAATGCGTATTGCCCATAACCTCTGCATTGACCATTACAGGCGTACAAAAAGAACTCCAACCATCACTAACAGCGAAGGCTTTGATATTTTCAACGTCCTGAAATTTGCTGATGAAAACGCGGAAGACTGCATCACCCGCGATGAAACCTATACCAAAGTGAACAAGCTGCTTGAATTCCTCCCGCAGGAGCAGCGCGAAGTGGTGGTTTTGAGACACTATCATGATCTGAGCTTCAAGGAAATTGCCGAAAAAACAAACGTCAGCATCAATACGGCTCTTGGAAGAATGCGCTATGCATTGATCAATTTAAGGAAACTGATAACCGAGAAGCAAATAAGCTTATAGTCCATTATAAATCAATAAATTAAGCAGCTATAAGTAACTCAAAAATTGAGCTGCTTTAAGTGTGCTGCTAAAAATTATTTGCAGGCGCACAATAATAGCCCACCTCTCCCGTTTTTACAGCATTCTGACAATGATCAGGATGATTTTTTAACCAAAATAGTTCAACATGAAACCAACATGTTACAATCTCGCTAAGAGGAATAAAAACCGCATGTTGGTTCCATCTGACCATTAAAAAACAATTATTACAGATGAAACAAATCTCTACGCAACATTTACTCGTTAAGAAAGTCTATGGTGAAACTTCCAGTTGGGAAAATGAAATGCTGGCTAGTAAAATTGCAGAGGACTGGACCCTGAAGGAAGAATTGGAAACTATGTCTGAGGTAGCTCAGGCTCTGGATTCTACCATATTTGCGCCAAGCAATACTTCAATTAAAATCATCCTGGAGCATAGCCGTAAAACGGCTCCAGTTCTGATTTCCTAAGAGAAACTATCACTTTTGGGATTTCCGAATAGTTAAATACTGGCGGAATTTGCCCAGTTTATCAACGTTAATCCAATCTACACCTGCCTTTAATAATTCTGCCCAAATCTTTTCATTATCTGGTGAAGCCCAGAAACGGATTTTGCGTCCATTAGCATGTGCTGATCTGACCAATTCCATGAGTTTTAATCGCTCATTTTCGGGCATTACTCCTCTACCTCTCCACTTAAATACGCTTCCGTAGCTTGCACTTGTTCTGCAGATAATACTGGAGTCGAGCTTTGATTCAAAATCTCCAAGCCTTCCATCAACTGAGAAATACCTTGGATTGTCTGTCGCCACAAGATATTTTGCACCACCTCCTGATAATAATAACCGGATGGCTCCGGGTGACTTCATTCCATTTTTAAAAACCGTAACAATGCCCCGATACCTACTTATCAGTCGGTTTAAACTATCCAAAGCCTGTCTGTCCCAATGTCCTTTCAGGTCAATCATTACTTCAAATTCCAAAGGACCGTCTTTGTAAACCTTACCATTGTTGGATTTCACTCGTTCATGTAAATGCTTCAGGTAAAGCCTTTCAAGAGTATTCTTTTTCCTTATTCCGGCAGTCGTATGCGCTACAATGAAGGCTCCGTTTTCATAAAAAATATCAATCTCAATGCTGAAAAACCCGTTATCCAGTGCATCAAACAAAGGGTTTTTCCTGGTGTAGTCATTGTGCGAATGGGCATTTAACAGTACCGGCTGTGCCTGGGAAATGAGAGCAATTATTGTAAGAAGAAAAGAAGTGAGAATCCTCATTCAGCCTCAAAGAAAAGGAATTCCAAGATTAGATAAGGAAGTTGAAAGACGGCTATTTAAATTGAAAGCTAATTATTTATTAACCAGATATTTTGCGGACTTCTACCTTGATATATTATATTGCACCTCGAATGGTAAGCGGTGATAAATGCAAGCAGTTACTTTAACGACATTCCTACTTTTCATCTTTTCAGCAAATCCTGGCGTTTCACAAACTTCAACAAAGACCGGCCAATTGATAAAAAGCCCGATTGATGTTCAGGGTCATCGGGGAGCGCGTGGAGTTTATCCAGAAAACACAATTCCCGGATTTATTTATGCGCTTGAAGCCGGTGTAAATACCATCGAACTGGATGTAGTAGTTTCTTATGATAAAAAAATTGTGGTTTCTCATGAACCGTGGATGTCTGCTGCGATATGCTCTCACCCAAATGGTGATTCTGTTAAAGGAAGCGAGGAAAAGAGCCTGAATCTCTACAAAATGCTTTATGATGAGATTGCCAGCTATGATTGCGGCAAGCGGGGAAACTCGAAATTTCCTCAACAGAAAACCATGCCTGTTTACAAACCTCTCCTTTCCGCTGTCATTGATTCAATTGAGAAAACTATAAGAGCAAAAAAATTGAAACCTATCCAATATAACATTGAAATAAAAAGCATGCCTAAAGGGGATGACGATTATCATCCGAAACCGGAAGAGTTTGCAAAACTGGTACTTGATGTGATCCGAAAATTTCCGATTAGTGATCGTGTCATCGTTCAATCTTTTGATGTAAGGCCATTGAAAAAAATAAGGAAAATAAATCCTGAGATAAAACTGGCGATGCTGGTTGCTGTTGGGAGTATGAGCACTTATTTGCGCAAGCTCAATTTCACTCCGGAAGTATATAGTCCGAATTTCAGGCTTGTCGGGAAGAAGCTGGTAACCAAAGCGCATAACAAAGGCATGAAGGTTATTCCCTGGACGGTGAACGATGAATCGGAAATGAGAAAACAACTTGAATATGGTGTGGACGGCATCATTACGGATTATCCTGAAGTGTTAATCAAACTGCTGGCTGGTTTATAATGAAAGAAAAAATAAAGGAGAAAGACAAAGAACGTCCGTTTGGTGATTCGCGCTGGTGGTTCGCACTCAAAAGCTACAAAAAACTGAACAAAAAGGGCGAGAAGTTCATTAATCGTGAGTTAAGCTGGCTTTCGTTCAATGAAAGAGTATTGCAGGAGGCGGCAGATCCGGCAGTTCCGATTTTTGAGCGTCTTCGTTTTCTTGGAATTTTTTCAAACAATCTTGATGAATTCTTCCGTGTACGCGTTGCGACCATCAAGCGCATCCTCAAATACGGAGGCTCGCCAAAAGCGGTGCTGGGAGGTTCGCCAAAAACGATTCTTACTCAAATTCAGAAGATCGGTACGGACCAGCATATTCGTTTCGATAATATCTACAAAGGAATTCTGATTGAACTTGAGCAGAAATACAAAATCCATAAGCTCAATGAACGCACTTTAAATGAAGAGCAAGGCGAGTTTGTGAAAACTTATTTCCAGGAAAAAATTCGCTCGGCACTCACTCCAATTATGTTGAATTCCCTGTCAAGGTTTCCAAAGCTTCAGGACAAGACTATCTATTTCGCTATTAAACTTTCAAGGCATGACACTGGGGAAGTGCAATACGCTCTTATGGAGATTCCAACATCCATCGTTCCGCGTTTCCTTGTATTGCCGGAAACAAAGGGCAGGAAATTTTTTATCCTGTTGGATGACGTAATACGATACAACCTGGGCGATATCTTTCATATTTTCAAATTCGACAAAATAGAAGCTTACACTATCAAGGTTACACTGGATGCCGAGTTGGATATTGATAATGATGTCTCAAAAAGCTTTATCGAGCTGATTTCAAAGAGCTTGAAAAAGCGCGAAGTTGCAAGTCCGGTTAGATTAGTTTACGACCAGAAAATCCCAACGGATCTGTTCAGCTTCATCATTGAAAACATCAGGCTTACTGAGGAAGAAAACATTATTGCCGGTGCCCGTTATCACAACTTCAAGGACTTCATGAATTTTCCCGATTTCGGGATCATGGAAGGGAAATATCCGGGGCTTCCCCAATTGATACATAGAAACATCAAGCAAGGCACGAGCATGTTCCCTCAGATCGCCAAGCGAGACATTATGCTGCTCTATCCTTACCATTCTTTCCATCACTTTAGCGACCTTCTGCGTGAAGCTGCAATTGACCCAAAAGTTAAATCAATAAAGATCACACTTTACCGCGTAGCGGAAGATTCTACAGTGGTAAATGCACTCATCAATGCACTAAAAAACGGAAAGGATGTGACTGCTGTGGTTGAACTTCAGGCACGATTTGATGAACACACCAATATCTATTGGGCAAACAAATTATCCGAAGAAGGCGCCAATGTAATTTATGGTGTGAAGGGACTAAAAATTCACGCAAAGCTTTGCCTTATTACCAGAAAAGAAGGCAAAAAGACGGTGCACTATGCAAACATCGGAACAGGAAATTACAATGAAGAAACTGCCAAGATATACTCGGATCATAGCTTGTTTACCTGTGATCCAAGATTGACTAAAGATGTGTCAGCCATGTTTGAATTTTTCGACAACAATTTGGAGATTGGAAAATACAAGCACCTGATTGTCGCTCCCTTTGCTATGCGAAAGCGGCTGACCAAGCTGATCAACAATGAAATAAAAAACGCAAAAGCCAAAAAGCCTGCTTACATATATTTAAAGCTCAACAGCCTTGTGGACCCGGACATGATCAAGAAACTCTATGACGCAAGCAAAGCCGGTGTAAAAATCAAGCTCATCGTGCGTGGCATTTGCTCGCTGATCCCAGGAAGAAAGGGCTTGAGCGAAAATATAGTTGCGATCAGTATTGTTGACCGCTTTCTTGAGCATTCGCGCATTTACATTTTTTGCAGCAGTGGTGATGAAAAATATTTTATCAGCTCAGCAGACTGGATGACACGCAATCTTGATCATCGCAGCGAAGTCACCTGCCCTCTTTATGATAAAGAAATTCAGTCCGAAATCAGAGATGTGTTTAACATGCAGTTCGCTGATAATATGAAAGCCCGGATCCTGGAAGAAGATCAGCTTAACCGCTACGTGCGAAACAACCGCAAGCCGCTAAGATCACAAGAAGAGATATACAATTACTTCAGGCATAAAAAATCCGTTCAGGCAGCAGTAAGCTGAATTCTACAATACGTGGAAAAAATATTTTGCTTGGCTTTCGTAAAAAATAAACTTTTACCGCATTAAACTTTTTTTGTTGCTGATTCTAACCTCGGATAAGGAAGGTGCAATCAAGCAGTTTCCGCCCCGCTGGAGAAAGACAAATTCGCAAATGAGATTTGCTTCAATCGATATCGGTTCCAATGCAGTGCGTCTGCTTCTGGCAAATGTCTTTGAACAGGGCAATGAATCGGTTTTTAAAAAGGAATCACTGGTGCGCGTGCCAGTGAGACTTGGCCTCGACACCTTTTCTATAGGTGAGATCTCTTATGCGCGTGTTCAAAATCTTGTTAAGACGATGGTCGCCTTTAAGTATTTAATGGAGGTGAACGATGTGCAGGGATATAAAGCATGCGCAACCGCAGCAATACGCGAGGCAAAGAACGGCAGGGAGGTAATAAAAAAGATCTATGACAAAACCGGAATAAAAGTGGAGATCGCTACCGGTCAGAGGGAAGCGAGCATTATTTATTCAAATCATGTGGAAGAACAGCTTAACAACAATAAAACGTATCTATATATTGATATCGGAGGAGGAAGCACTGAGTTATCCCTATTCCATAAAAATAAGCTCATCGAATCGAATTCCTTCCCGATAGGAACCATAAAGATGCTGAACAAACGCACCCGTGAATCAGATTGGTTGCCAATGAAAAAGATGCTGAAAAAGCTCAGTGATAAATACCCGACAATTTATGGTATAGGTACAGGTGGAAATATCAATAAGCTCTATAAACTGTTCGGCAACAATAAAGATCACTCTATAAGCAAGAAGGCGATAAAAGAAGCTTATCAATTGATTGGTAAATACTCCTACGCTGACCGCGTTATGAGGCTTGGCCTGAAGCCAGACCGCGCTGACGTAATTATACCGGCAACAGAAATCATCTTATCTATCATCAAGTGGACGGGCATGGAGAAGGTTTATGTTCCAAAAATCGGCCTATCTGACGGCCTGATTCACGAACTGTATGAGGAGCTTTATACCAAAAAGATCACGGAGATTTATTATGACGAAGAAGTGAATTGACTGTTCTTTATTAAAAAAACAACTCTTTTATTATCTTAGCCTCCCATTTAAAAGTTTTTATCATGTCAATGAGAAATTTGATGATTCCGCTGCTTGTGTTAACAAATATTTCTGCTTTCGCACAAGTAGCAAAGGTTTCAGTCATCCCGGCATCCGCTGTTGTGCTTTTTGATGGCAGCGTTTCCTCTTCACCCGTAAAGGTGACAACGAAAGAAGCGGACCGGTCAGTGGTAGCTTATCAAAGAGGATTTGTAACCCAGGGAATAACCGTTCAGGAACTTTTGGATGAAAATAAGCCAGAACACACTCTCAAGCTTAATCAGATAAAGAAAACAGGTTCTGATTTCCAGACCAAGAAGATTGAATTCACAAAGTTTGTTGACCCGATGGGCAAATTGCAGCCTTCAAACAATGTGCCGTCATTCATAGGTTACGTATATGTCGATCCGGAAGAAGTAAGCGTTTCAAGAAACATAAACAAAAGAATGGCTGACTGGGGATTTAATATGGTAGGGACTAATGCCGTATTTCAGGAAAAAATCAAACCGGAATATGCTCTTGGCGGGGAAATTCTTGGATTCGGCTATGCAACAAAAGGCACTCCCGGATACAAAATGGGCGTGGTGGTAGAATGGTCACTGTATGATATTAACGCCAAGAAAGTCGCATTCAAGTGTAAATCTGCCGGATATTCAGACAGCCAGAAAACTCATTCTCCCACAGAAGAATTAGCCCTCGCTCTGGATGACGCCTCTATTGGCCTGATGATGAATGAAGAATTCCAGAAAATAGTATCCGGACCATCTTCATCCACCGAAGAAGGAAACAGCGAGGTCGCCCCTACTTACCTGATTAAAGTGGAAAAGAAAAAATTCAGCGGATATTCCGATATGATAAAGAGTGCTGTGAATTCAGCCGTCACTATAAAGACAGCCGCAGGACACGGCAGCGGTTTTCTGGTCAGCGCTGATGGCTACATTCTCACCAACAATCATGTTGTAGATGGTGCCGATAAAATCGAAGCCGTGTTTCAGGCAGGAATGACACTGGAAGCTACTCTCATCAAATCCGATGAAGACCGGGATGTAGCATTGATCAAAATTCCAGGCAGCGGCTTCACTCCCCTGCCCATCAATGCAAACAAAGAATCCGTTACCGTAGGTTCGGAAGTGATTGCCATAGGGACTCCTGAAGATATATCGCTTGGACAATCAGTGACTAAAGGAATCATCAGCGGCAATCGTACTTATGAGGACATGAGCTTTATACAGACGGATGTCACCATCAATCGTGGGAATAGCGGAGGTCCGCTTATCAATAATAGCGGTGAAGTGGTGGGAATGGTCGTGGCAAAGATCATGGATACACACACTGAGGGGCTGGGTTTTGCTATTCCCATCACAGAGGCGATTGAAAAGCTCAACATCAAGTTTGAGTAAACCCGGATTTTTCAGTCAGGAACCGATACATTTCAGCCAAAGCCCGCTTGCGATGGCTTACTTTGTTTTTTTCTTCCTGCGGTAATTCGGCAAAAGAAGATTCATAACCTTCGGGAACAAAAACGGGATCATAACCGAATCCCTTATCACCTGAAGGAATTTCGAGGATTGAGCCATTCACCACTCCTTCAAACAAATATTCCTTCTCATCAATTATCAGCGCAATGATGGTTCTGAACCTTGCTTTTCGGTTGCCGATGCCCTTCATTTTTTCAAGCAGCAATGAAAGATTATCTGAAGCCTGTTTACCCGGCCCGGCATAACGCGCAGA
>CAYOYI010000069.1:9716-13031 GCA_964408105.1 uncultured Chitinophagaceae bacterium
CCGGTTCGCCATTTAGCGCTTCTACCTCCAATCCCGTATCTTCTGAAAAGCAATTCACTTTGAATTTATCATGAACATACCTCGCCTTCTCCTGTGCGTTATCTTCCAACGTATCATGCGTTTCGGGAAGTTCGTCTTCGCAATTGATGTCTTTTAAGCTTTTAAGGCTTATCGCTTCTCCTAAAATCTGCCGGGCTTCCCGCAGCTTATTATGATTATTTGTAGCAAAAATCAACGCTCCTTCATTCATACACTTGGATTTATAAAATTCTGGTCAACCAATATAGTGCAATGTCCGGTAGAATTAGTAAGCTTGATTTGGCCTAACACCCAGCGAACACAAAAGTATTTTTTGAACTTTCAGTGGTTCAGGGTATTTTTAAAGACAAAGCTATTCTCAAAACACCCTGCAGATGTCACAAGAAATCATTATTGAGAGAGTGAAGCGTTCGCGTGTCAGCGAAGTGAACTTCAATAGCATTCCCTTTGGCCGGATCTTTTCCGACCACATGTTCATCGCTGATTTTTATAAGGACGAATGGCGTGACTTCAGAATCGTGCCTTTCGGCAAATACCCATTTCATCCTGCAACAAGCGCATTACATTACGGGCAATCAATTTTTGAAGGGCTGAAGGCTTACAAGGGCGTGAATGGCGAAGTGCAGCTTTTCAGGCCGAAGCAGAATATTGAACGATTAAATAAATCCGCAAAGCGCATGGCGATGCCGGAATTCCCGGAGGATATTTTCTTCAACGCCATTGACGAGCTCATGCGCCTTGATCAGAAATGGATTCCCCCGGTAGAGGGCAGTTCGCTATACATCAGACCCTTTATGTATGCCACGGACGAATACGTGGGTATCAAACCTTCTGATAATTATCGCCTGATAATTTTTACCTGCCCCGTAGGCGCCTATTATGATCACCCGGTGAAGGTGATGATTGACGACAGGTTTGTGCGCGCTTTTCCCGGAGGCGTGGGAACGGCAAAGGCTGCAGGCAACTACGCTGCAACACTTCATGCCGTTAAACTTGCAAGAGCAAAAGGCTATGACCAATTGCTGTGGCTTGACGGCATCGAGCGAAAATATCTGCAGGAGATCGGCACGATGAATGTATTCTTCCAGGTGGGAGACCTTGTGATCACTCCTTCGCTTAGTGAGGGCACCATTCTGGAAGGCATCACGCGTGATAGCGCGATCAAGCTGCTGAAGCAGAAGGGTGTGGATGTAGTGGAGCGAAGAATAAAAGTGGATGAGATATTCGAGGCTTATGATAAGGGAATGCTGAAAGATGCATTCGGAACAGGCACCGCTGCCACTATCTCACAGATAGCTGAGATCGCCTATAATGACAGAAAGCTGATAATTGACACGTCTGACAACAGCCGATACTCGCTCATTCTCAGGCAAGAGCTTGAAGATATCAAGCGCTCAAAGATTCCGGATACTTTTGATTGGATGTATCGGGTGGAAACGGAAGTGGCAGCCGGAAAGATGAAGTAGGTTATCAAGATTGCATCTGACCAAAATATCTCTTACTCGATGTCACTGATGAAAACAGCATAGATTAGCCTTCTCTCCCGTCAGTTCGTATATCAAAATCGTTTTCAACATTACATCCCGCTGCTCTGAAAAGTTGTCTTTTATCTGATAACTTTGCCCCACAAAAAAACACAAACCATTATGAAAATTTCAGTGATTGGCGCAGGTAATGTTGGCGCAACCGTTGCAAATGTTTTAGCTCATTATGACATCGTTAAGGAAGTAGTTGTTCTCGACATAAAAGAAGGTATTGCCGAGGGGAAATCGCTCGATATGTGGCAGACTTCTGCTATTAACATGTACAGCACCCGCATCAAGGGTGTTACCAATGATTACGGCCCCACCGCGGGTTCTGATGTTGTCGTGATCACTTCAGGCCTTCCCCGCAAGCCAGGCATGAGCCGTGACGACCTTATCTCAACTAATGCCGGCATCGTGAAATCAGTGACTGAAAATGTGGTGAAGCACTCGCCCAACACTATTATCATAGTAGTGTCAAACCCGCTGGATGTGATGACATATTGCGCCTACCTCTCGTCAAAACTTGATTCAAGCCGCGTGTTTGGTATGGCGGGCATTTTGGATACTGCGCGCTACAAGGCATTCCTCGCTGAAGAATTGAATTGCTCGCCCAAAGACATCCAGGCGATGCTGCTTGGCGGACATGGCGACACCATGGTGCCACTGCCGAGATATACTACGGTCTCGGGTATTCCCGTTACGGAGTTGGTTAAGCCTGACAGGCTCAATGCTATTATTGAAAGAGCGAAAGTCGGTGGTGGTGAATTGGTGAAGCTGATGGGCACATCAGCATGGTATGCGCCCGGAGCCGCTGCCGCCCAGATGGTAGAATCAATCGTGAAGGATGAAAAGCGGATCTATCCCTGCTGCGCACTGCTGAAGGGCGAGTACGGGTTGAAGGATATTTACCTTGGGGTGCCTGTGAAGCTCGGGAAGAAAGGTATCGAGCAAATCATCGAATTGAAGCTCAATGACAGCGAAATGGCACTTCTGAAGCAATCTGCCGCCTCGGTGAAAGAGGTGATGGAAGTGCTGGATAAGATGGCTGTTGTGGCTTAAAAGAGCTTTGAAGAGCTTTTCGTCATCGCGAGTGAGGCTTTGCCAACGAAGCAATCCCCTTATCATCAGAGCGGATTGCTTCTCCGGATTCCCCCGCTAAAGTAATGCTATCGGGATCGCAATGACGCTGGATTTTTAGTTTTTAAAAGAATCTAAAAATAAATGCCATTCGGTAACCTCAAATTTGTTGCCTTTCTTCTTGCTTTTACCCTGATAGCGGGCTGTGCCGAAGAATCGCCTGATGCCAACGACTACAATTCACGTTACTTGTACTTTGATCTGACCACGAAAGTGGGTAATCAGAATTTGCAGTATGGCAAGGAGTACCAGGATATGTTTGGCCGCGATTTTAATATCACTGGTTTATCATTCTACATTTCAAACATCCGCCTCCTGAAAAAGGACAGCACTGAAACAACAATTGACCATACCCTATTGGTGAAGAATGCAAAAAGTGAACGCCTTGAAATTGACGAAGCAAGAACAGGCAATTTCATCGGGATAAAGTTTGATATCGGGCTTGAGCCTGCCCTTAATCACTCTGACCCCTCCCAATACAAAATAGACGACCTATTGGCAAAGCAACAGGGAATGCATTTTGGCGATATCGGAAAAGGCTATGTCTTCTTCAAAACGTACGGTAGCGTTGATACTTCCTACTTTTCAAATGATACATTGAATTTCCAGTGGG
>CAYOYI010000070.1:0-13005 GCA_964408105.1 uncultured Chitinophagaceae bacterium
CACACCGGTCTCAGACTTTTCTGTAATGGGCAGGTCAATTTCATCCTCAAAATAAAGAAGTGGAATGTAGGCGTTGGGTTTAATCTTCTTTATTTTCTGGAGAACAGAATGTTGAGCGATGAACCGGCATACAGATTTTCCAAAAGCTATCCCATTGCAGAAAGAAGCGTACGGTTCATGCAACTTTATGTGATTGCTGAGTACGATTTATTCAATGGCAAGAGATTTATTTTTAGCCCTCACCTGAAACTTGGAAGTTTCTTTATCGAAACTTCACATCCCGCTTCCGGCAACTTTGGATTTCCGCTATTGGTTGACGTGGGTTTGAACAACCAGGTTTTTCTAACCAAAAAATTGTGGCTGCTGATAAGGCCATTCTGCCAGGTGATGACCATCTGGGGCAATAGCAAAGCACGCGAAGACGAAAAACACCAGATTTTTAATTTCAATCTTAATCTCGGTCTGAGGTATGAGATTTTCTAAATCCCTTCTCTTTCTCATAATGTGTGTAACAGTGTCCTCTGCCCAGGAGAAGGAGCAGAAAATGAGCTTGTTGCTGATGGGCGATCGCTTTGAGTTCACTACTGTTTCCGATGATAAAAACCTTGGCAAGCGGGCGATTGATTCAGCCATTTTAGAAATAAAGCGAATTGACAGCCTCATCTCCGAATGGATTCCTTCTTCGGAAACAAGTTTGATAAATGACAATGCAGGAATCAAACCTGTGAAGGTAAGTGATGAACTTTTCAACCTGATTGAGCGCTCCATCAAAGTGTCTGAAATTACATCAGGCGCATTCGACATAACTTTTGCTTCCGTCAACAATATCTACCAATTCGACAGGCAGGAACACGCGCTTCCAGCACCCGATACCATAAGATCACTGGTTAAAAAAGTGGGTTATGAACGAATCTTTTTAAGCCGGGAAGCAAGGACGGTGATGCTGGCAGAGCAAGGAATGAAAATCGGATTTGGAGGAATAGGGCAGGGGTATGCAGCAAACAAAGCGAAAGAAATGATGAGGGAAATGGGAATCAAGAGCGGTGTGGTAAACGCTTCTGGTGATATTGTTGCCTGGGGAAAAAGAGAAGATGGCAGCGATTGGGAAGTTGGAATTGGTGATCCAAAAAATCCGGAGAAATACATCGCCTGGCTTAAAGCAGCGGAAACAGCGATTGTAACTTCAGGCAATTATGAAAAATTTTTTACGACCAAGGGAATTCGCTATGGCCATATCATTGATCCGAGGACAGGCTACCCATCAACTGGTTTGAAGAGTGTCACAATCATTTGTCCGGAAGTTGAATTAGCCGATGCGCTTGCCACAGGTGTTTTTGTTCTTGGTGAGAAAGAAGGCATGGAACTAATTGAACAGCTCAGGGGAATCGAGTGTGTGCTGGTGAATGACAAGGACGAAATAAAAACTTCATCTGGTGTTCAGCTAAACTACTATTCAGGAAAATGAGAACAAGAATTTTTGAAAGGCCGATGATTGTGTTGATCGCGATTTTTTTGCTTCAGGCATGTGTTGCCGTGAAGGGTTATGAAAAAATGTATCTGAGCGATGAAGAAATGCAATTAAAGTCAAGGGCAATAGAGGAATTTGAGATAGATGTTGAAACCTACCGTGAAGGAGCCTCAGGCGCCAATGGAGGAAAAACCGGGGGCGGATGCGGTTGCGACTAATTATATTATTGATTGCATCCACAGGCGCGCTTAAGGCGCAGGAGCAAGTTAGAGATTCTTTGATGCGCACAATTTCAAAGAAAGAGGTTGACGTCAATTTCCTGTATAGCTACTATCAGCAGGATGGTGATCATTCGGCAGTCACTGGAGGAACTGGCACTCAGGAACTCAGCGATCATGCAACAAAGCTGATATTGAATATCCCGCTCGATACTTCGAGTTCGCTCAATGTAAAACTGCACGTCAACTATTATGCTTCCGCCTCCACTGACCGCATTAATTACGTCATGTCCTCGGCATCAAGCAAAGACCTTCATGCTGAAACTGAGTTTACCTATGTGAAAACCAATTCAACAAAAAAACGCACCTGGGGTGTGATAGTCGGTGGAGGAATTGAGTCTGATTATTATTCCGGTTCGCTCGGTTTCAAATGGGCGAAATCTTCAAAAGATGAAAACCGTGAGTTATCCATCCAGGCTATCGCATATCTGGATGTTTGGCGGCTTATCTTTCCGATTGAGTTGCGCGAGACTGCTTATAAATATGTTTCTACAGATAAGCGTTACACGGGAAGCCTTTCGTTCACCTATTCCCAGGTATTTACCAAACGCCTGACTGCATCGTTCACTACCGATTTTATTTATCACAATGGATTACTCTCAACTCCTTTCCATCGCGTTTATTTTGAAGGAAATGATACCGCGCGCATTGAAAAGCTACCCGGTAACAGATTCAGGCTGCCGGTTGGTTTCCACCTGAACTATTTCATCAGGCAGATACTTGTCACGCGATTTAATTACAGGTTTTATTATGACAACTTTGGCATTATCGCGAGCACCATAGGAATTGAACTTCCATTCCGCATACGCAACGTGATTTCGATTGCGCCATTCTACAGGTTCCATGCCCAAACTGCCGCAGACTATTTCGCTGAATACGGAAAACATCCGCCGGATGAACTGTTCTACACTTCTGACTTTGATCTGTCATCATTTACAAGTCATAAAGTTGGTTTGGCGCTCAGTTATTTACCGCTGTCAGGGATCACAAAAATTTATCCTGACCGAAGATTGAGGCTATCAATGCTGGGAGTGCGATATGCCAACTATTTTCGTTCGGATGGGCTGCACGCTTTCATTATTAGTTTTCATTTAGGATTAAAGATTTGAACTGTCCCTTTTTCAGGTTAATCGTTTGACATGTGGAGTTTAGTCTGCTAACTTTGAAAAAAAATTTAAAAGGATATGAAAAGCTTACTACTGATTACGGTGATCTTGTTTTCCGGGGTCGTTGTGTATGGTCAAAGTGCTGAAACAGAGTCAGTAACAACCCAAACTGAAACACCTGCGGTCGTAAAACCAACATGTGCCCACCACGGCAGCGCAACCTGTTCCAAAGAATGTTGTGCAGCCAAGTCTGGCAAGAAGATGACCAAGGCAGAAAAGAAAGCTTGTAAGGAAGCATGTAAAGGCGCTGTGGCATCCAACCACAACTGCCCGCACCATGCTCTTGAAAATAGTACTGCCGAAAAAGGAACTGAACCCCAAAAAGCATGTTGTCCGGGATGTACACATGCTTGTTGCGCAAAAAGTAAGTAGCCTACTTATTCGGTTCTACATGTTCCTTCGGTACTGACCTCCGACCTCAAACAGCGCTTCCGTGATTTGTCCGAGCGAGCAATATTTCACGGCTTCCATTAATGTCTCGAAAACGTTCTTGTTGTGAAGAGCGGATTCCTTCACTTTGTCAATCCACTCTCTGCTTTCTTCGGAGTTTCGTTGATGAAGCGTTTTCAGCATTTCGATTTGATAATCCTTCTCTTTTTTAGTGGAACGTATCACATGTTTGGGAAGAATGGTCGGAGAGCCTTCGGATGATAGAAAGGTATTCACTCCTATGATTGGCAACTCTCCTGAGTTTTTCAAGGTTTCGTAATACAATGATTCTTCCTGGATCTTTCCGCGCTGATACATCGTTTCCATTGCACCTAAAACTCCTCCGCGTTCCGTAAGGCGATCGAATTCAGCATATACCGCTTCTTCAACAAGGTCAGTCAGTTCTTCAATGATGAACGAGCCCTGCAACGGGTTTTGATTTTTCGAAAGACCTAATTCATGGTTGATGATCATTTGAATTGCAACCGCTCTGCGAACTGATTCTTCCGTAGGAGTAGTTATCGCTTCATCATAGGCATTCGTGTGTAGCGAATTGCAGTTGTCATAGATAGCATAAAGCGCCTGTAGCGTAGTACGAATATCATTGAATGAAATTTCCTGTGCGTGCAATGATCTGCCGGAAGTTTGAATGTGATATTTCAGTTTCTGGCTGCGCTCGTTCCCGCCATATTTGTACTTCATTGCTTTCGCCCAGATTCTTCTGGCAACACGACCCATCACGGCATATTCTGCATCAATTCCATTAGAGAAGAAGAACGAAAGGTTTGGGGCAAAGTCATCAATCTTCATTCCTTTGCTCAGATAATACTCTACATAAGTGAATCCATTCGCCAGCGTGAAAGCAAGCTGAGAGATCGGATTAGCACCAGCCTCTGCGATGTGATAGCCGGAGATTGATACCGAATAAAAATTCCTGACTTTATTTTTTACAAAATATTCCTGCACATCTCCCATCAGCTTAAGCGAAAACTCTGTTGAGAAAATGCAGGTGTTTTGGGCCTGGTCTTCTTTCAAAATATCCGCCTGCACCGTTCCTCGAACCTGGGAGATAGTTTCTGCTTTTATTTTTTCATAAACTTCTTTCGGAAGCACTTTGTCACCTGTTAACCCAAGCAACATCAGTCCGAGCCCGTCATTTCCTTCCGGTAATTCTCCCTGGTATTCAGGTTGAGGGTATCCTTTCTTTTTGAAGTAGTCTTTGATCTTTTTTTTGCTCTCTTTCTCCAGCCCATTCTTTCTAATGTACAATTCACATTGCTGGTCAATGGCCGCATTCATGAAAAATGCGGTGATCGTAGCTGCCGGGCCATTGATCGTCATTGACACGGAAGTGCGCGGATCAGCAAGGTTGAATCCTGAATATAATTTTTTCGCATCATCAAGGCAGCAAATGGAGACGCCCGAGTTGCCAACCTTGCCATAAATATCAGGGCGTGTATCCGGGTCGCGACCATATAGCGTCACCGAATCAAATGCAGTGGAGAGTCGCTTCGCTGGCATATCCTTGCTCACGTAATGAAACCGTTTGTTCGTCCGCTCCGGTCCACCCTCGCCAGCGAACATGCGCGTTGGGTCTTCTCCCTCGCGTTTGAAAGGGAACACCCCGGCCGCATAAGGAAATTCACCCGGAACGTTTTCCTGTAAGTTCCATTTCAGGATATCACCCCATGATTGGTATTTCGGCAGGGCTACCTTCGGAACACGCGAGTGTGAAAGCGTTTCGTAAAAGGTCTTTACCTTGATCTCCTTCCCTCGGACATCAAACGAATAATAGTCTTCTTTGTAGTAAACAACTTTCTGCGGCCATTCTTCAATAATGTTTCTGCAGTGCTCGTCTAATTGCTTTTCGAGCTTCAGATATTCTTCAGCCAGTCGCTTGACTAAAGCCTTGTCTTCCTTTTTCGCAGAGTCTTCCAGCAGTTCAATCGTTTGCTTCAGGCTGAATATTTTTCCGGCAATGCCGGCTTGCATTCTTGTCCACTCGTCATACTTGTGATTGCTCTCAACAATTTCAGACAGGTAGCGAATCCGCTTAGGAGGAATGATGTGAACCTTGGAGGATTCACCTTCCAGCAGTTTTACCGATGACTGGAATTTGATCCCTGTTTTTTCTGAAATGACGTTTGTGAGTGCCTTGTAAAGTTTATTTGTTCCCGGATCGTTGAATTGCGAAGCAATTGTTCCGAAAACCGGAAGATCTTCATCTTTCGCGCTGAATAATTGACGGTTGCGCTTGAACTGCTTCCGCACATCACGAATTGCATCCTGAGAGCCGCGCTTGTCAAACTTGTTCACGGCAACCACATCTGCGAAGTCAAGCATGTCAATTTTCTCAAGCTGGGTTGCAGCACCGTAGTCGGGCGTCATCACGTAAAGCGAAACATCCGCAAGGTCAACGATCTCTGTATCCGACTGTCCGATGCCGGAAGTTTCAAGAATGATGAAATGGTATTTGGCAGCTTTCAGGATGTTAATTGCATCCGTAACGGATTTTGAAACCGCAACATTCGCTTCGCGTGTTGCCAGTGAGCGCATGTAAACCCGTTCATTGTTGATGGCATTCATTCGAATGCGGTCGCCAAGCAATGCACCACCGGTTTTCCGCTTTGAGGGATCAACCGAGAGGATGGCTACCGTTTTGTTTTTGAAATCAGTTGTAAATCTTCGAACCAACTCATCGGTGAGAGATGATTTCCCCGCTCCTCCGGTACCTGTAATTCCCAGCACTGGTATTTTATTCTTCTTTGCCTTTTCCCTGACCAGCTTCAATATCTCTGCTGATTCTTTCGGAAAGTTTTCGGCTGCAGAGATCATCCTTGCAATGGCATGCGGGTCTTTCTTTTCAAGGTGGTTGAACTCACCGTTCACGTGAAGGCCAAGCGGGAAATCGCTTTGTTTAATAAGATCATTGATCATTCCCTGCAATCCAAGCTCTCTTCCGTCATCAGGAGAATATACGCGGGTGATCCCATATTTGTGCAGCTCTTTTATTTCATCCGGCAATATCGTTCCCCCGCCACCGGCAAAAATTTTGATGTGTGAGGCCCCTTTTTTCTTCAGCAGATCCTGCATGTATTTCAGGAACTCCATGTGGCCGCCCTGATAAGAAGTGATGGCGATAGCCTGCGCATCTTCCTGTATCGCGCAATCCACTATTTCCTTCACCGAGCGGTCATGCCCGATGTGGATCACTTCCGCACCCGAGGCCTGGATGATCCTGCGCATGATGTTGATGGCCGCATCGTGCCCGTCAAACAGCGAAGCTGCCGTGACAATGCGGACGTGGTTTTTAGGCTTGTAAGCCGTGACTTTCATCAGGTAGTAAAATTAAGAAATCGGGCATGTGCCTGCTTATTATGGAAGTCAGACTTTCTGAGAAATAATCTTTCCACACTCTTCCACAACTTCATCGTTTTAATCTTAGTCAAACTTTTATATTTGACCGAGATTAACAATCCGATAACGTTAAGCCATGTCTGACATAAATCAACTCAAGCGAATAACCACACAGGTAAGAAGAGATATCATTAGAATGACCCATGAAGCAACATGCGGCCACCCCGGAGGCTCGCTTGGATGTGCCGAGTATATGGTTGCGCTATATTACCAGATCATGGATCATAATCCAGAATTTAAAATGAACGGTATCGGTGAGGACATATTTTTTCTTTCCAACGGACATATCTGTCCGGTGTGGTACAGCGTTTTAGCCCGGAGCGGATATTTTGAAACAAAAGAGTTGGGAACTTTCAGAAAACTGAATTCACGTTTACAGGGGCATCCGGCAACTGAAGAGCATTTGCCGGGTGTTCGGGTAGCTTCAGGCTCACTCGGTCAGGGATTATCGGTGGCAATTGGAGCGGCTCTCGCCAAAAAATTAAACGGAGACGATAGAATCGTATATTCTCTTCACGGAGACGGTGAAATACAGGAGGGTCAGATTTGGGAAGCAGCGTTGTTTGCAGCACATCACAAAGTAGATAACCTGATTTCGACAATAGACTGGAATGGCCAGCAGATTGACGGGCCTAATGATAAAGTGATTTCGCTTGGTGATCTTCCCGCAAAGTGGAAAGCATTCGGTTGGGAAGTGATTCAGTTGAACGATGGGAACGTAATGGAAGATGTGATTAAGACACTTGAACTGGCTAAAACCAAAACCGGAAAGGGCAAGCCCGTGATGATTTTGATGAAAACTGTGATGGGTAAGGGAGTTGACTTTATGGAGAATGATCACAACTGGCATGGCGTTGCACCCAACGATGAGCAGGAAGCCAGGGCTTTGGCTCAATTAGAAGAAACAGTCGGGGATTACTAAGTATTTCCCGGACTTGCAGATAAATCAATAACTGCCCGCAGCTTATTGCAATTCGTCACCACAGATTGTAAGTATTGCGACTTAAACTCAATCATCAAATCGTTGTATCGAAGATTCTTGGTATTTGCCTCTTATTACTGGTTTCCCTCGCAGTTTCTGCACAGTATTCTGATAAATATGCACCTCAGCTAACGAGAATAATTTTTGTCATTGACGGCTCTGGAAGCATGAAAGAATTGATGGACGGCACTTCCAAATTTGAATTGTCAAAACAGATCATCGGGAAGTATTTAGACAGCCTGATCACGGCCAATTCAAATGTTGAAACTGCGGTAAGAGTTTTCGGGCATCAATACGCGTCTGCGGCTAAAAATTGCCAGGATACGAATCTTGAGATTCCGTTTGGGAAAAACACTTCGAAATCCATTAAATCCAGATTGGATCAGATTACACCTCAAGGATGGACAGCGATTACTTACGCATTGGAGCAGGCAGCAAAAGATTTCCCTGAAGAAAAGAATATCAAGAATGCCATCGTATTGATCACTGACGGTATCGAAACCTGCGGTGGTGATCCGTGTGCCGTGGCGGCTTCTTTTCAGCAAAGGCGGATCGTTCTTAAGCCGCATATCATTGGATTGAATATCCCCGAAGCCAACCTCAATTATTTTGACTGTGCCGGGAAATTTTATGATGTCACCAATGCTGAAACTTTCAATGATGCCATGAGCACTGTGATCACCCAATCACTGAATGCCACTACCGCTCAGGTCAATCTCATAAATCAATTTGGCCGTGCCAGTGAAACGAATCTGGAAATAAGCATGTACGACAACTATAGCGGGGCGATGTTATACAATTTCGTTCACGCGCTGAATGACCAGGGAGTTTCGGATACGCTGACTTTAAATCCTGCCGGGAAATATGACCTTGTTGTTTACAGTGTTCCACCGGTATCAAAGAAGGATGTGGAATTGGTCGCAGGTACGCACAACATTATTGCGGTGGATGTTCCGCAGGGCAGTTTGAAGCTGACAGAATCAGGAACTTATAAACGAGAAACTCCTTTGCAATGCGTGATCCGGGAAAAAGGGAAAAAAGAAATTCTGATGGTTCAGGACTTTAACACCACTCGAAAATATCTTATCGGAAAATATCATCTCGAAATCCTTACCCTTCCCAGAATACGAATGCAGGATATTGACATCACGCAAGGTACGGTAAAAGATATTTCCGTTGAAAGTCCGGGCTTACTGACCTTAATGAGTTTGACTGGCGGTATCGCAAGCGTGTATGTTGAGAATGAAAACACTTTAGAAAGGATTTATGAATTCAAGAAAGTGCTTGCCAAAGAAACATTGCTCTTGCAGCCCGGGAAATATGTTCTGGTTTACAGGAGAAATGACAAGATGAATTCTTCCTTCACCCGAACAATTGATTTTGAAATCATTTCGGGTCAGGCTAAAACTTTGAATCTTTGAGATCACGTTCAAAATTGATCGTTGCTCTGTTTATGCTTTTCGGCAGTTATGAATCCGTGCTGCCGCAGATATCCGGGCTGAGCGATAATCAGCGCACAAGGATTTTGTTTTTGCTCGATGCATCGGGAAGTATGCAGAGCAAATGGGGGCCCGGAAACCTGGAAACGCGCTGGAACTCTGCACGGGTGATCTTGACCGAAATGGTTGATTTTCTTGATAAGCGTGATGATGTGGAACTTGCTTTGAGAGTATATGGTCATCAATCAATCCTCACTGAAAAAAATTGCAAGGACACTCAACTTGAAGTTGGATTTAGCAGAGTCAGCGGAAATTTTATTAAGTCTAAGCTCAACAGCCTCCATGCCCGCGGAGTCACTCCTATTTCGTATTCATTAGAAAGGGCTGCAAATGATTTCCCGGATAACAAGGCAAGGAACATCATCATCCTGATGACTGACGGAGAAGAATCCTGCGGAGGCGATCCGTGCGCAGTAGCACAGGCATTGGAAGAGAAGAAAATTGTGATGAAGCATTTCGTTATTGGCATCGGGGTGGAGGAAAAAGCAACAGGAGCATTCGATTGTATCGGCTCTTATTTTCAAACCCAGGACCCTTCATCGCTCCGGCAAACATTGAACAATATAGTAGCCCGCATCCTGGTAAGGACTACGAGCCAGGTTGATTTATTGGACAGCGAAAAGAATCCTTCCGAAACGGACGTGAACATGACCTTTTACAGCATTCCGAATGATCTAAGGAAATATGATTTCTACCATACGCTTAATGCACGCGGAAATCCCGATACGCTGTTGATTGATCCGGTTACCGATTATGACCTGGTCATTCACACTCTTCCTCCGATCAAGGAGGAGGGCGTTACACTCGTTGCCCAAAAACATAATCATATCCGCGTTGACGCCCCGCAGGGCAATCTTGAAATTTTTTTAAAGGGGAAAACGATCAACAACAATCTCAACAACAAGATCAAATGCCTTGTGAGGAAGAAAGACGGAACGCTGGTGAATGTGCAGGACTTCAATACCACTGAGAAGTATCTTGTCGGTAAATACGATCTCGAAATCCTTACCCTTCCGCCAACTTATATCCGGGATGTTAATATTTCCCAATTCAAAACAACCACAATAGAATTACCCACCCCGGGCATTGCAAACCTGCTCAAAAAGTATGATGTTTACGGAGGAATTTTTTTAATGAAGAACGGCAAGCAGGAAAAAGTGTACGAGCTGAATTCTGATATCAAAACGGAGTTGCTGGCGCTTTCGCCAGGCTCTTATATGTTGATCTATCGTCCCAAACATTCGAAGACAATGCACAAAAGCAAAACCGTTGAATTTCAGATAAATTCAGGTGAATCTATTTCTTTAAATTTATAGCCCATGATAAAACAGATGACCAACGTAGAAAAGAAAGACACGCGTTCAGGATTCGGAGCAGGAATTTTGGAACTCGGACGAAAGAATAAGAACGTAGTTGCTTTATGTGCCGACCTTACCGGCTCCCTGAAACTGGATGAGTTTGCAAAAGAATTTCCCGACCGTTTTTTTCAGGCAGGTGTTGCTGAAGCAAATATGATTGGAGTTGCTGCAGGCTTGACGATTGGCGGTAAAATTCCCTTCGCATGTACGTTTGCCAATTTTGCCACCGGAAGGGTTTATGACCAGATTCGTCAGTCAATTGCTTATTCCAACAAAAACGTAAAGATCTGCGCGTCACATGCCGGATTGACTTTGGGTGAGGATGGAGCCACGCACCAAATACTGGAAGATATTGGCCTGATGAAAATGCTCCCGAATTTCACGGTAATTAATCCCTGCGACTTTAATCAGACTAAGGCGGCTACTGTAGCCATTGCTGATTGGGAAGGTCCCGTTTACCTTCGATTCGGAAGGCCCAAAATGCCCAACTTCACACCTGCTGATCAGGTTTTTGAAATCGGAAAGGCTATTCTTCTCCAGGAAGGTTTTGATGTTTCAATTTTTGCCACGGGGCATTTGGTGTGGAAAGCGATGGAAGCTGCAAAAATTTTATCTGAAAAAGGTTTCAGTGCAGAAGTGATAAACATACACACCATTAAACCATTGGATGCGGAAGCCATTCTGAATTCTGTTGGCAAAACAAAGTGTGCCGTTTCAGCGGAAGAACATCAGCGTAATGGCGGTTTGGGTGACAGCATCGCGCAATTATTGGCAAGAGAGCTGCCTACTCCAATGGAGATGGTGGCTGTAGATGATTCATTCGGGGAAAGCGGGAAACCTGAAGAACTGATGAAAAAATACCACATTGACACACCTGATGTTGTAGAAGCTGCGTTGAAAGTGATTTCACGGAAATGATGTGTCATGCCGGATCGTATTCCGGCATCCCCAAAGATTAAGGTATTCAGCAGGGATTGTGGAACCGGTCCACAATGACAAATAAAAATGGAAGTTCCCGATTCCCAAATTCTCTCAACCTTCAAAAATCCTTCTACAAAAGAGGAAGGATTCAAAATGCTAATGGTGAAATATCAGCAGCGGCTTTATTGGCAGATTCGAAGGATGGTAATAGTACATGAGGATGCTGATGATGTGCTTCAGAATGTTTTCATCAAGGTTTGGAACAACCTACACAAGTTCCAGGAGCAGGCTCAGCTTTTCACATGGTTGTACCGGATAGCGGTGAATGAATCATTGACTTTTCTGAGCCAGAAGAAAAGGAAGAACACAACACCCTTGGAAAATGAAGCCGGGGAAACCATTCATGAGTTTACCGCTGACGAATATTTTAACGGAAATGAAATGCAAGTGAAATTGCAGCAAGCTATAGCTACATTACCTGATAAGCAGAAAACTGTTTTCCTGATGCGCTATTATGACGAAATCACCTACGAGGAAATGAGTGAAATTCTTGGTACCTCGGTAGGAGCCCTGAAGGCTTCTTATCACCATGCAGTAAAAAAAATAGAATCTTTCTTAACCCGAGATTAAACCTTGTTAATTTTCGATAATCTAATTGGCAGTTTATGGATAACCGGGAAGAAATAAAAAAGGAATTAAACGAGCAGGCTCCCCATATAGCCGGGATGGAAACGAAGAATCCGTTTTCCGTTCCGCATAACTATTTTCAGGGCTTACCGGATAAAACCCTTCAAAGAATAAGGGCGAATCACAAAGAGGTTTGGACAGAGAAGCTTGAAAGCTGGTTGAATGAATTGTTTAGCACAATATTCCAGCCGCGATATGCCATCCCCGCGGCAATGTGTTTCATTCTGCTTGCAATTGGTGTTACTTTGAAAGATTCTCTGTATAAATCTCCGATTGATATTTCTGCACAGCTCTCTGAAATTTCCACCAGCGAGATTGATGAGTATGTATTGAATAACATAGACGAATATGACCTTACGGCATATAATGGAGCGCAACTCTCAGATGATTTTGTTATCCCGGAAGGAATCACCAACGAAGACCTGAATAATTTTTTGCTGAATAACTCTGACATTCAAAACCTTGAGGAGGAACTGTTATGAAAATATTTGCCGCATTATTTTTTACCGCGCTGATGTTCACTGCCGGGGCTCAACCGGGAAAGAGTGAAGATAAAAGAGAGCAAATGGAAGCGCTACGCATTTCATTTATCACGCAAAGACTCAGCCTTTCCCGGGAAGAAGCGCAGAAATTCTGGCCGGTTTACAATGAATATCGTGATAACATTGACTCTATGCGGAGTGTCAGGCGTGAGCAATTCAGGAAATACAAAGACAGTTTCGATGAGCTTTCCGACAAAGAAATATCAGAAATGGTTGATAACCATATCATCTTCCGTCAAAGGGAGCTTTACCTCATGA
>CAYOYI010000071.1:0-12972 GCA_964408105.1 uncultured Chitinophagaceae bacterium
GGTAGCCTCAGGAAAACCGCAATAAAAACTAGCAAATAAAAAATCAAAAATTAAAATGACTCACTTAGAAGAAGAACTTAGTCGCCTGCGCGGATCGGTGATTGAAATGATGCAGCTTGCCAAGAGTCAGCTTACAAAGGCGAAGGAGTCTTTTATGAATCAGGATACCGGGCTTGCTCAGGAGATCATACGTAAAGAAACAAGGATCAACGGAATGGAGCTGGCGATTGACCGCGACTGTGAAAATATTCTGGCGTTGTTCAATCCTGTGGCTACGGACCTTCGTTTTGTCGTTTCGATGCTGAAGATTAATTCTGACATCGAACGCATTGGCGACTATGCGGAAAGCCTTGCTGATTATGTACTTGACATAAAGCCTCCGGTGAAAAAGGAATTGCTCGAAAGCCTGAAAATCGGTGAGATGTTTGATATTGCTATCCGCATGGTAGGTGATGTCACTGAGGGGTATAGAAAAGGAGATACACAATTGGTTAGAAAAGTTTTCAACGAGGATCAGGGCCTGAACCGTATCAACAAGGCCGCCCCCGTTATCATCACCGAGCTCATCAAAAAAAATCCCGAGATGACCGAACAACTGCTTTATCTGTTTTCTACCGTAAAAAAATTAGAGCGCGTAGGCGACCACGTGAAGAATATTGCTGAGGATATTATCTTCTATCTTGAGGCGGAAGTGCTGAAGCATAGCGGCAAGTAAGGCTGTTGAATAGAGAAACTTTCAACTCTCGCCATTAAATTTCCTTAAATTAGTGTAGCTATCCCGCGATCATTTATATACTCAAACCAACTTTTATGAAAACGACATTCGTGTTTTCGCTGCTGATCTTTTCATTGGCGGTTTTCAGCCAAACCACCCAGCAACCCACTGTTCGCGAACAATTAGAAAATCTGAACAGTTATTGGAAACAGAATTCAGTGAACGATCCTGTCTTGCAGGAGTCCATTCCGTTGAATGCGGATGTGACCTTAATTAAAATGCATCTTTCCCTGGTCGAGAAAACTTTGCGCAAAAAGGAAGCCACTGATCTTTCTCTTGAACAAAGAGACAATCGGAATCATTGCCTCGATATTCTTCACGACTACTGGACGAATGGCGTGTTTCCCATTAACACAGGCCACAAGGAAAGAACACCTTATTTCATTGACAACTTCGGAACGGCATGTGCGGTAGGACAACTGATGATCTCCACCGGATTTGAGAACGTGGCAAAAAAGATTCATTCAGAAAACAATTTCGCTTATGTAAGGGATTTGAATGCTCAATATCCTGAATTGAAACTATGGGCGGATGCCTATGGGTTCGAGGTGGATGAGTTGGCGTGGATACAGCCAACTTATGGATGCACGAGCATATGTGCCCCGGGTGAGAAGAGGAATGTAAGTTGCTATGGATATTATGATGGGTGTGCGGGCAATCCAAATATTTCGGTAGGGTCCCCGCCTTATGTCATAATACCCCAAATGTGGTACAACGGGCAGTGGTTTACTCCGGCAAATTTTAACGGATTATGTGACCTGCCGGCTGGCTTGTACAGACACTTGGTAAAAGACGCGGTGAACGATACATTTTATTTTGAGTACACAATTACGCAGCCCGATTCAATTTCTATTTCAACGGTAATTACTCCTGATGATGGAAGTTGCAACGGGGCGATTGATATTAACGTTTCAGGTGGAACACCTCCCTATTCATATCAATGGAACGGATCAACACCAGGTTGTTCGGGCACTTACTTTTTTACAGTGACAGACTCTAATGGTTGCTCAAAATCGGATAGCGTAACTATTCCTTTCCTGACAACTTCGGTGACACACGGACCTATTATCGGAGGTGTCACACCGACCACTGCAAGAGTATTTGTGAGAACCGAAACGATGGAGACCGTGGACGTTCAATTCTCAACACAATCCAACTTTGCAGCGGTTGCTAAAACTTTTTCTGGTCAAACCATTGGCTCTCGTGACACTTCAGTCATTTTAGATGCTTCAGGCCTGCAACCGGATACCCGTTACTTTGTGCGAGCTATGATCAACGGAGTTGAAACAGGAAAGCGCGCCACTTTTAAAACTTTCCCGACAGAAGGAACTGAGGGCAATTACAAATTTCTTTACGGCTCATGCATCTACGAATTGATGGATACCGACAGTTCGCTCTTCAAGCAGATGCTTACGGAAGATGCTAATCTGTTCACACCCACCGGTGATTGGGGTTATCCCGACCGGGTCACAGGAGCAAACGACCTTTATCTTTCCAATCCACCCAAGTCATGGGCTTCCGATTACAGCAAGGTTGCTGCGATTTACAAGGAGCGCTATGCGAGAACCAATAGCGGATTTTTTTACAGCTCCATCGCCATGGATTACACGCATGACGATCATGATTATTTGAATGACAACACAGGCCGCGATCATGCTAATATTTTTGAGATTAATCCTATTGGCGGAAAGTTCGGTGAGCCGAAATCCGTTTCTCAGCCGCCACAGGCAAGGTTGAACTGCATCAAGGGTTACCAGGAATTTTTCCCGAGTTATCCTTTGGTTGATTCCAATGAGGGAATTTTTCACAGCTACCGAATGGGCAACTGCGAATTCTTTGTTCTGGATTTGCGCAGCGCAAGAACTTCACAGCACGAAGCGATAAAGGAAGTGGGAGGTGAATGGATGGTCCAGGAACCTGCCGGACATTCCATCATGGGACAGGTACAGCGCGAGTGGCTGTTTAATGGCTTGCAGAATTCCACTGCCGACTGGAAATTCATTATTTCAAGCGTGGTATTTAACAAAGGATATAAAGCCGCTATGGACTCGCTTTTAAAGATCGGAAAAGGTGTCAGTCCGATACTTGGAATTGATGTTAGTGGAATTCAACTTTCTACCGGCCTTATAGGTGTAGGTATCATGTCAGATAGTTGGGTTGGATTTCCATCCGATCAGGATGCGCTGCTTGATCTCATCGAAATCAACGACATCAAGAATGTTTTCGTAGTTAGCGGTGACGCGCACACGGCTGCGCTTGATGACGGCACAAATTCCGGTATCCCTGAATTGCTCGCTGCGAATTTGAAAAAATCCAACAGCGAAGATGCGGTGGTGTTCAGCAATTTTTTGGGTTACTGGGTATGGAACAAAGGAGCTAGCGGACTGAGTACTACAAATCTTAACAACACTTACGGAAAAGTTGAGGTGTTTGGAAAAGACTCTGTTCGATTGAGTGCCGTGGATGCAAACGGAGAAGAAGTAGTGGGGCATACGTTCATGTATGAGCAAAAGCAAACCGGAATCAGAAGTGTAAATGAAACTGCCCGGTTCAATGTCTATCCCAATCCTGTTTCGAATAAACTTTTCATTGAGTCTTTAGATTCAAAGGAGAACTTTGACTTCATTTTAATTTCCGCGTCCGGCAAGGAAGTGCTTCGCAAAAAATTTCTGGGGAAAGGTGAAGTGGAAACCGGTAATATCCCGGCAGGATTTTATTTCTATAGAATTGTAAATGAAAAAAATTCTCAGGTTGCCGATGGAAAGATCGGAGTGACGAAATAATCTGCATTGATAAAGAAGATCAGCCTGTTCCTCATGTCGGCATTTTACGTTCTTGCCGGCCTGAATCATTTCCTGAATACACAATTCTACCTCAATATGATGCCGCCTTACCTGCCCTGGCATCCGGAGCTGGTTTACATCAGCGGTGTTATTGAAATGGCATTGGGGATTTTGATCATTCCGCAAGCCACGAGAAAATTTGCCGCATGGTCATTGATCCTGATGCTGATAGCAATTTTCCCTGCAAATATTTATCTCGCGCAAACTAATGGAGTTACTATTGATGCTCCCGCGATTGCTGTTTGGCTTAGGCTGCCGCTTCAATTGGTTTTGATTGCCTGGGCTTACTGGCACAGGAAATAGGTACGACTGTTTGCATCAAGCATCATAGCGAATAGGGTCAAGCTCCTTTTTTGTTAAAAAATCCTAATGCAATACCTGGCTGAAAGATCCGTCCGTTCATTGAATTATAGATTTTTCTTCAATGAATTCCCGCATCGCCACCGTCAGACAGTCAGCCACCTTCTTCTTCAATCTCGTTTTCTGGGTTCCTGTATTTTTCCTCAGCCTGCTGCTGGTCTATAACACCATCCCTTATTTTTCTTTCAATCCCGATCTCAGCTTTCTTGCTGAGCGGGCGATGCTGTATAAAGATGTGATCTGGAGGGCGAGCTTCTATGTTCACATCGCTGCCGGGGTTTTTTGCATCACCACTGCGCTCATTCAATTTTCCTATTACATCCTTCGCAAACGCAGGGCGATTCACGTTTGGTCAGGAAAGATTTATGTGTTTGTAGTGCTGTTGCTTGGCGCGCCCACAGGTTTGTATATGTCGTTCTTTGCCAAAGGCGGCTTCTGGGAGCGCACGCTTTTTGTTTTCATGGCGGTGTCGTGGTTTTTCTTCACCCTGAAAGGCTATGAGATGATCCGCAAGCGCAATGTGCTCGCCCATCAGTTCTGGATGATGCGCTCTTATGCTATGGCGCTCACCGCAGTGACATTTCGTGTCTATCACATTTTGTTTTTCTACGGAGGCATGGATCACTACAACAACTACACTATTTCGCTTTGGATAAGTGTGGTAGGAAATCTTCTGTTCGCGGAGTTTGTCATTTACCTCAAAAGCAAATCATACTTGAAGACATTCAATATTTCATAACAATTAAAAACGTTTAGCCATGAAAACACTAAGCATCATTCTCATCGCCCTTGCCGGCAGTGCCGGAGTATTCAATTTTGTAAATTCAAAAAATTCAGGGAGCTATGACAAGCTCTACGCACATCCTGAGAAGCAAGCCGTGGAGCATTCGGTGAATGCATCCCCGGTAGTTGCTAAAGAGGCTAAGCCGGCAGTGACCGTTAAAGAAGAGCCGGGAAAAACGGAAGCAGTTAAATCTGCCCCGGCTGTTCATACCCAGGAACGTCCGGTGAAAGCAACGGAGAAAGTTTCAGAAAGGCGCAAACTTGATCCGAAGCTTTATTCACGTGCAGCATTGATCGAAGAAGAATATGTCGAGGCCATTGAAGACTCGATTATCCTGCCGGTGACAGATGAGGAAATTAACGATGAAGGACAAGTTGAAACTGCTTTCAGTGAAGTGCAAAGGTCAGAGTAGGTCAACGTTGGGCTGAACCTCAAGCTGCATGGATGACATTTCCAATGCGCAAAGGTTACCAAGGCCTGGAGTGCCGACATAAACACAACCATTGTCGAGGTCAAGGTCCATGGAGTTCTTTTCGATAGCCCCTTTAAGTTCATCTAAGGAGATAGGCGTATGGCCGTGAACCATTTTGCGGTGGCCTATCTTCTCGGGTGAAACGGACTGGTTCCTTGTCCAGAGCATTGATTCTTTATCGGTCAGGGGATCATCGATCGCGAAGTTCAGGCCGGCATGTACCACAAGAAAATTGTCAGTTTGATAGTAATATTCAAGGGAGCTGAGGAATTCGATAAAATGTCCGGGTACCTCGCGGGTTTCCCTTACACCAAAACTTCTCAGCGTTGGCATGCCGCCATTGTAGAACCAGTTGTTGCGAATTGTTTTATCATCCACTGACCGCAGCATCATATCTTCATGGTTGCCTTTTAGCGGAACGATGTTGTAACCCATCAGCCGCAGTTCCATCACGTAAGAAACCACCCCTTTGCTGTCAGGTCCGCGGTCAACGTAATCGCCTACGAAAATGAGCTTGTCCTCTTTGCCGGGTTTTATTTTCTCCTCAACGAGCGTACGCAGCGTTTTGGAGCAGCCATGAATATCACCAATCACCCACTGTTTTGCCATGTTTACTTCGCTGCTTTCCCCTGAGCGGCAACACCCTCTATCGCTTTTTTGATCTCTTCAGGGTCGCCTAAGTAGTAGTTTTTGATAGGTTGGAATTTATCATCCAGTTCGTAAACAAGAGGAATACCGGTGGGAATATTCATCCCAACGATCTTGTCATCCGGAACGTTGTCTAGATATTTCACCAGCGCTCGAAGGCTGTTGCCATGTGCGGTGATCAAAACTTTTTTCCCTTTCTGAATGTCAGGGAGAATTGTGCTTTTCCAATAAGGAAGAAATCTTGCAACGGTATCCTTCAGACATTCAGTAAGCGGAATCTCATTCTCCGAAAGATCATGATAGCGTCTGTCATTTCCGGGATAGCGCTCATCATTTTTTTCAAGCGCGGGCGGTGGCGTGTCATATCTTCTCCTCCATTTGATAACTTGCGCATATCCGTTTTTAGCAGCTGTTTCTGCTTTGTTCAATCACTGCAAAGCCCCATAGTGCCGCTCATTCAACCTCCATGAGCGGTGAACGGGGATCCACATCAGATCCATTTCTTCCAGCGTGATCCAAAGCGTTTTGATGGCACGCTTCAAAACAGAAGTGTGGGCAACATCAAATTCATAGCCTTCTTTTTTCAAAAGCCGGCCTGCTTCTTTTGCTTCTTCCACTCCCTTTTCCGAAAGGCCGACATCTTTCCAGCCTGTGAAGCGGTTTTCTTTATTCCAGATGCTCTCTCCGTGCCGCAGTAAAACAAGTTTTATCATCGCAAAAACTGTTTCGTTACAAAATCGCGGCAAATTTAATGAATAAAGCGTGCGGGATGATTTCAAAACTCGAGAATCAACCCGATCGGGCAATGATCGGAGCCCTGCACATCCGATTGGATGAATGCGTCCTTGACATTGGGTTTTAAATCCGGGCTTACAAAGAAATAGTCAATGCGCCAGCCGACATTCCGCAGCCGCGCATTGAAGCGCTGGTCCCAATAGGTGTATTGCCCTTCGTTTTGATTGAATATGCGGAAGGTGTCCACATAACCATGCTCAACCAATTTATCAAGCCATGCCCGCTCAATGGGAAGAAAGCCCGAATTTGTTTCATTCGGTTTCGGACGTGCAAGGTCAATTTCCTTGTGAGCGGTATTGATGTCACCGGTGATGATGACTTTCTTTCCCTGCTTCCTTTGACTTTCGCAGTGTTCCAGGAAGGCATCGTAAAAATCAAG
Source organism: uncultured Chitinophagaceae bacterium (assembly GCA_964408105.1). Classification (GTDB taxonomy): domain Bacteria; phylum Bacteroidota; class Bacteroidia; order Chitinophagales; family CAIOSU01; genus BPHB01. The sequence goes on from CAYOYI010000071.1 coordinate 7,057, forward strand.
TTTGTAACGCAAGCGCTCCTCTGACATTTGCCCGTTGGGAAAGTATATACCGTAAAGCACAAACTCAGGATATTCAGCAATTACGATCCTTCCTTCGCCTTCAAACTTCGTTCCGATGGAATTTGAAACACTCAGCGGATCGTGCTTTGTAAATAAGGCTACACCGCTGTATCCTTTCTTTTCAGCAAAATCAAAATAGGCATGATAACCGTCAGGCTTCACCAGTTCAGGCGGGAGTTGCTCCTGCTGCAATTTCGTTTCCTGCAGGCATATCATGTCTGCATTCTGCGATTGAAACCAGTCCATGAAACCTTTCTTCATTGCCGCACGCAGGCCGTTCACATTCCATGATAAGAGTTTAAACTGTGGCATCGAAGAAGGATTAAAAATTAAAGATTAAGAATTGCAAGCTCTCCATTTTTTAATTGAAAGTTGCCCATGAATTAAAATTGCCCATTTGTGAATTGGAAAGTTTCGGCTGCTTCACGCTTTTAAAGACCGGAAAATATTCATCGTTATCGGGAATGACAACCACTTCTTTTAAAAACTTGTTGCTGGCGATAGTGAGTGTGAATTTTGATTCTGACGAAAAATACCGACACCACGCATTCAGATTTCCCTCAACTTTCATTTTGTTTATAGCCATCACTTCATCCTGGATTGCAAGCCCTGCCTTGTCGGCAGGTGAGCCGGGATGAATCGAGGCAATTGTAGTTTTTCCCGATGCCTCCTGCACTTTCAAGCCAAGTTTTCGCTCGGCAAAAGTGTTGTTCTTTTCCTTTTTAAGTTCAAATCCAAGATAGTCGAGGCAGTTTTTCAATTCTGGTTCAAATGATTGTGCTCCCCAGATATAACTATCAAAGAAGTCATCAAGGGCTTTCCCGGCTATTTGTTCAGCGGCATTTTTATAATCACTTTCCGAGTATCCCTTTTGGTTTTTTCCGAACTCATTATAAAGCAAGCGCATTACATCATCAAGCGATTTTTTGTTTTTGGTTTGCTTTCTGATATGCACGTCAAGCATGAATGCACACAGCGCGCCTTCAACATAAATCGAACTCTTCCTCCCCGGAACGCTTTGCTTGTAACCATCGAGCCACGTGTCAAAAGAAGAATCTGCCACGGACAAGTTGAGCCTTCCGGGGTTGTTGAAATGCCGCTCAAGTGTTTTGTTTAACTCTTTCAGATATTGGGCTTCGGTGAAAACTCCGGAGCGAAACAACATCACGTCACCATAGTAAGTAGTGACACCTTCAGCCACATATCCAAGCCTTGAATAATTCTCGCGGCTGTAATCATAAGGCATCATCTCGATGGGGCGGATCGTCTTCACGTTCCATGCGTGAAAGAGCTCGTGAGAGCTGACACCTGCAAAGTCGTCATACTTTTCATTCATGATCTCATAGGATGGACCTAATGCGATGACCGTTGAGTTGGTGTGCTCTACTCCGTGATAAAATGCTGTTGGGAGAATCTGAAACAGAAAATGATATTCGGTGAAAGGGAAGCTGCCGAACAATTTGAATTCCGCATCGGTGAATTTTTTGAAATCACTCAGTATCTTTTTCCAATCCGGTTTTATCTCACCCTGGAACCAAACAGTGAAGTTCACGCCATGACTGCTGCAGCGCTCCTTTTGCAAAGTCGGGCTTGCGATGAAAGGACAGTCGGCAAGCTCATGATAGCTGCTGGCTGAAAATTTGTTGGCGCCTGTATTTTTTAAGCCGGTTGCAACCTGATACTTTTTAGGAAGCTTCAGTTCGAGTTCGCACGGGTCATTGATTCTGCCGGGAACATAAAGCAGGCAATTCACCGGGTTGACGTATAGCTGCGTTTCATCCAGAAATGAGGAGCCTGCATTTAATTCGTTGGCGTAATAGCTGTATTCGATGGTAATGCTATTGGAATTGTTGGTTTCAATTTTCCAGCAATCCTTCGTCACTTTTGAGAAAACCAATTTTTTCCCGGAAGAATCTTTAGCCTGAAAGGTTTTTACATTCTGTGCGTAGTTGGCCAACTCATACCTGCCGGGGCGCCATGCAGGGAGCTGCACCAGTAATTCATCGGAATTAACGTTCGGGATCGTGAATTGAATATCAATTAAATGTTGGTGGGGATTTTTGTAAGAGAGAGAATAGTGCATAGTAAGTTTGATGGGGTCACAAAAGTAAAATTATTGGAGAAGTGAAGGGGCTTCAGCAACCCGTAAATTCCGTACTCGAAAGATTGGGGTTAAAACCTGGTATGATTGGACTGAAATGACTGCCGAATTTGCAATTCGAATAATTGTCAGGGCAGGATGTATGATCTGAAACCATCGTTATTTCACCTTCGAAATGCTTCATTGTACCTGAGTTGAATACTATATCAATTATGTAGTTATAGTTTCTGCAGCCGAGATACTTGCTTCCATTAACAGTTCCATCCCAACTTCCATTGAGAGCGTTGGTTTGAAATACGGTACTATTGCCATCATTGATTCTAATACTTAGAGAAGTAATTGGGAAACCAATAATTGCAAACCGATCATCCACGCGATTGCTATTTGGCGTAAAAATGTTAGGGATATAAACCCATTCTGTATCTGTTGCACTAACATGATAATACTCATCATGGGTCGAACATGAGCACACGAGCTGCTCTTCATCTTCATCACATCCGACAAAAACAATCATCAATGCCGTGAATAGAAACCAATATATTTTCATGCCTCTGAATTTTAATTGTGATATTTGAAAGAGGCAGTTAAAATAAGCAAGATTCTTGATGAAAAGAACTGAAGATAAGCTTCACGACAGCGGAACAATTTCGGGACGGTTCCAGGAATATCTTGGGGAGTTTGTCTATGGTGGTATTGATGGCAGTGTCACTACCTTTGCGGTGGTAGCCGGAGCAACAGGAGCGGGACTTGAATCATCCATTGTAATTATACTCGGTTTTGCGAATCTCTTTGCTGATGGTTTCTCTATGTCAGTGGGAGCTTATTTATCTGCCAAATCTGAACGTGACAATTACGAAAAGCATAAGCAGATAGAATATTGGGAAGTGGAGAATATGAAAGAAAAGGAGGTGCAGGAGATACGCGATATTTTCAGGGATAAGGGCTTTGAAGGAGAATTGTTAGAGAAGGTTGTAAAAGTGATCACCGCTGATAAAGACCGCTGGGTGGAAACGATGATGAAGCATGAGCTGGAGATGATACCTTCCAGCAAAAATCCATTCGCAGTTGGCAGCACGACTTTTTTTTCATTCCTAACGGTCGGCTTCATTCCTCTCATTGTGTATGTGTTGGATTATACGGTGGGTATCGGCTCAACTGATAAGTTTTTAAGTGCAAGCATCCTGACGTTTGTTGCTTTCGTGTTCATAGGGTTTTTAAAATCCTACGTCAATGAAACGAGCCGCATCAAGGGAATCATAGAAACGGTATTGCTGGGAGCGATCGCGGCTGGAGTGGCCTATTTTGTCGGGGATTTTTTAGAAAAACTGATAAAGTAGCCGCTTTCTTTCGAGGGGTTTTAGGGCTGAGGGCGGAAAACTTTTCTTACTTTTGGCGACTCGCTAATTAAATTTCATTCATGAAAAAAGTCAATTTCGATTACAACACCCAAAGACCGCATTTGGTCATCAGGGAATACGGCAGGCACCTGCAGAGCATGGTGGAGTATGCCGCTTCAGTGGAGGATAAGGAAAAAAGAAACAAGCTGGCTAACGCGATCATTGACCTGATGGGTCAGATGAATCCGGGTTTGCGTAATGTAGAAGAATTCCGGCACAAGCTCTGGGATCATATTTTCATCATCTCTGGCGGGAAACTAGAAGTTGATTCCCCGTATCCCAAGCCCAATCTTGATGTGATACACAAGAAGCCGAAGCACATCGGTTATCCCAGGCAGAAGATCAAGTTCAAACATTATGGCAAGAATGTAGAAAGCATGATCCAAAAGGCGATGGAAATGGAGGATGAAGCGAAGAAAAAAGATTTCACGGAATGCATCGGCAACTACATGAAGCTCGTTCACAGGAACTGGAATAAGGATAACGCCAACGATGCCACGATAAAGCAGGACATCATTGCGCTTTCAGACGGAGCTTTGGTTCTGGATGATGACAGCAACCTCGATTCACTGACACGTTCAACAAAGAGCCGCAGGGATTTCAAGGAAGATGGCGGCAGACGTCATCACGGCCGCAGAGATCGCGATGGCGGACACAGACGGGGCAGGGGCCACCATCGGGATAACAACCACCGTCACAGAAGGAATAAAAACAGAGATTGATGGATGCTTTTGAGGTTGTCGGAGGCAAAAAGCTCGCAGGTGAGCTGGTGCCGCAGGGAGCCAAGAATGAAGCATTGCAAATAATCTCGGCTGTACTTCTCACTTCAGAAAAAATTACCATTTCAAACGTGCCGGACATCCGGGATGTCAATGCACTGATTGACGTCCTTAGAGATCTTGGCGTAAAGGTTGATAAAACTTCATCAGACACCTTCACTTTTCAGGCGAATGACGTGGATCCGGATCAGCTGGTATCACAAAATTTCAAGAAAAAAGCAGCCAGCCTGAGAGGCAGCATCATGATCGTTGGGCCGTTGCTCGCAAGATTTAAGAAAGCGGTTATCCCCAAACCCGGTGGAGACAAAATCGGGAGAAGAAGGTTAGATACCCACTTCATCGGATTCCAGAATTTGGGAGCACGCTTCAATTATGATTCAAAGAGTCATGTGTTTGAGGTTGATGCGAGTGAGTTGAAAGGTACCTACATGTTGCTTGATGAAGCATCTGTCACAGGAACGGCAAACGTGATCATGGCCTCTGTGTTGGCAAAAGGAACGACTACCATTTTTAATGCGGCATGTGAACCGTACATTCAGCAACTGTGCAAGATGCTCATCAGTATGGGAGCAAAAATTGAGGGCATCGGGTCAAACTTGTTAAAGATTCAGGGAGTTGAAAAACTCGGTGGATGTAATCACAGATTGCTTTCAGATATGATCGAAGTGGGAAGCTTCATCGGGCTTGCCGCGATGACGCGTTCTAATCTTATTATTAAAAACGTGGGTGCTCCGCATCTGGGGATGATACCTGACGTTTTCAGAAAGCTGGGGATAGAAGTTGAGCAAAAAGACGATGATTTTCATGTTTACGGGGAAAAGCCGTACGAAATCCAAACTTTTATTGACGGCTCAATCATGACTATTGCCGATGCGCCCTGGCCGGGATTTACGCCTGATCTTTTGAGTATTGTGCTTGTTGTTGCAACCCAGGCTAAGGGTACGGTGCTTATTCATCAGAAGATGTTTGAGAGCCGCTTGTTTTTCGTGGATAAGCTCATTGACATGGGCGCGCAAATAATTCTCTGCGATCCTCATCGTGCGGCTGTGGTCGGGATCAATCGCGCGTATCCTTTGCGCGGCATCAGCATGTCATCGCCCGATATTCGTGCTGGAGTTTCGTTGCTCATAGCTGCTCTTTCAGCCGAAGGAACTTCTATGATTTCAAACATCAACCAGATTGATCGCGGATACCAGAATATCGATAAGCGGCTCAACGCTATTGGTGCCGAAATAAAAAGGGTTTAGAGCTGGTTTAAAACTCTTAGAAGTTGTCTCAAGGCTTTTATCATACCACTGAAATACAGATTCGTTTTGCAGATATTGATTCAATGGGTCATGTTAATAATGCGAAGTACCTTACCTACATCGAGTCAGCGCGGATTGCCTATTTCAGCGAAATCTTGAAAATGGGAATGCACGCCTCTCCGGGATTTATTCTCGCAAAAGCAACCGTTGACTTTATAATTCCTGTGATGATAGGGGATGTAATCAACGTGTTCACGCGGTGCTGCCGGATCGGGTCAAAGAGCTTTGACCTTGAATATCGTTGGATCAACTTCAGATTTCTCAATCGAAAA
>CAYOYI010000072.1:0-12919 GCA_964408105.1 uncultured Chitinophagaceae bacterium
GTGAAAACGGTGCGCTGCTGTTCCACGAACGCGATGTATTTTTTGCGCCCGCTATCCCGCTGGAGGAAGTTTTTGACCCTACTGGTGCAGGTGACACTTTTGCCGGTGGGCTGATCGGCCATATCGCTTCAACAAGGGATGTGTCATTTGACAATTTGAAACGTGGAGTGATCTTTGGGTCTGCCTTAGCTTCGTTCTGTGTTGAAAAATTCGGCATTGAAAGGCTCAAGAATATCACCCGTGACGAATTAGATGAACGCGTGCATGAATTCATTGACCTTGTTCAGTTCGATATTTCGCTGGAAGATTGACCCGGCAGGCTACAAAGTTTAACAGATGAATATTGGTCGCCTGCTTGAAAAAAAGGCAAGGCTGTATAATACACCTGAGTTTATTCCCTCCGATCCTATAAGTATTCCGCACCGCTTCTCAAAAAGGCAGGACATCGAGATCATGGGGTTCATTGCTGCGACACTTGCATGGGGGCAGCGCAAAACCATTATCAATAAATGCTCGGAGCTGATCTCATTGATGGATAGGGCGCCTTATGACTTTGTGATCAATCACAGGGAAAAAGATTTGAAACGGTTTCTTCACTTCAGGCATCGCACATTTCAGCCAGCTGATTTGCTTTACTTCATTTCATTCTTCAAGGATTATTATAAAAAACACGATAGTCTGGAAAATGCTTTCAGCAGGTTTGTTCAGCCAACCGATGAAAATCTTCAGCAGGCGCTTTCAGGTTTTCATGATCTTTTTTTCTCGCTGGAATATGTTCCTCAAAGGACGCGAAAGCATATTGCCTCGCCTATGAAAAATTCAACTTGCAAGCGGTTGAACATGTTTCTGCGATGGATGGTGAGAAATGATGGCCAAGGAGTTGACTTTGGTTTATGGAATAAAATCAAACCATCGCAATTGCTTTGCCCGCTTGACGTACATGTCGGCAGGGTTGCCCGAAAGTTGCGACTTATTCAGCCAAAAACCACCGGCTGGAAAGCGGTGATTGAGCTGACGGATAACCTGAAAAAGTTTGATCCGCGTGATCCTGTGAAATATGATTTCGCGCTTTTTGGGATGGGGGTTATGGAAAAATTTTAGAATTCTGATTGCATTTAGAAAATTAAAGCAGTATCTTTTGAAAAACGTTCTACATGCTGCCCGCTGAAAATTATCTTAAGGAGACTGCCAGGGCTTTGGGTAATATTTTTGAAATAGCAGTGCCCGGTGAAATAAGAGAGGTGAAGAACACCGTGCAATATGAAGCACTAAAGAAATTGCTCGCTGACCGCCTTGGAGATTTGATCAATAATGACTTTGATACATTTGTTAATACCCTGTACAGAATTGATATTGATGAACAGAAAGTGAAGAAAATAATTGCCGAACACCCATTTGAGGAGGTGAAAATCATGATCTCTGAAATGATCATCCAAAGACAGCTTCAGAAAATTATAACACGAAAACAATACTCTGCTTCACGCGATGACCTCCAATTTGATATTTGAAGCGATCCTGTGTGAGGTATCCATACGAGATGATTTCGACCTGATTCTTTTCTTTCTGATCGGACTGTATTCTTTTCTCTTTATTCTCAGGCTGCTGAAGGTTTTGAAAAAAAGAACATGTCCCTCCTGTTCCGGCAAGCTAAGCCGTAAACAAAGGAATCCGTTGGATAAAATATTGACAGCGCTTACTTTGAACATCATGCCCTTTCGCAGATATAAATGTGTGCATTGCGGATGGGAAGGTTTGCGTTGGAGCGGCAGAAAACACAAATCCAGCAGTGCCTACTGATAAAGTAAAGAATCCTCAGCCTCCCTTTCTTTCATAAACTTTACTTTTGCCAACTGAACTAAAATTGATTTAAGCAATGAGATTGATCTCCTATTTGAGTGAAAATGAAACGGACCAGCTGGCGATGCTGGTAAATGGACTTGCCTATGATCTGAGCGCTCTTGACGAATCGCTTCCTGACACAATGCTTGATTTTTTATGGGAGGGTGAAGAAGCGTCAAAACTCGCTAAGGACTACGAAAAAAAGATTAAGTCTGGTGCTCTGGAAAAGGAGATTGGCAAACCGTTAGAGCAGCTCACGCTCCTTGCTCCGGTTCCGTTTCCCACTTCTACCCGTGACGCTTATGCTTTTCGTCAGCATGTGGAATCTGCAAGGCGCAATCGTGGTTTGGAGATGATTCCTGAGTTTGATCAGTTTCCTGTTTTTTATTTCACGAATCACAATGCAATTCAAGGACCCGGTGATGTGGTTTTAATGCCCGATCATTTTAAGAATTTGGATTTTGAGCTGGAAGTAGCAGTTGTAATAGGGAAGGAGGGAAGGAATATTCGCGCTGAACATGCAGACCAGCATATTGCAGGATATGTCATTCTGAATGACCTCAGCGCACGGCTGTTGCAGATGGAAGAAATGAAGCTTAACCTGGGACCGGCAAAAGGAAAGGACTTTGTAAATATCATTGGTCCCTGGATGGTTACACCCGATGAATTGGAGAAACGGTTGGTGAAACCCAAGCCCGGGCATACCGGTAATCTTTATAATCTTAAAATGACATGTAAGGTGAATGACAAGCTCGTGTCCGAAGGTAATATGAAGGATATGGACTGGACCTTCGCGGAAATTATTGAGCGGTGTTCTTATGGTGTTGATTTATTACCCGGAGAGTTAATTGGTTCGGGAACTGTCGGTACCGGTTGTTTTCTGGAATTAAATGGAACGGGTAAGCTCAAAGATCCTAATTACAAAGCTCAATGGCTTCAGGAGGGCGATGTGGTGGAAATGGAAATTGAAGGCATGGGCAAATTGGTGAACACGATGAAAAGAGCAACGACCGATTATTCGCTTCTCTCGTTAAAAAAATAACCCGGCTTGTTGCACATTGATCCTAAGGCTATCCCGACCGGCAAGATGCACGGCTATTTGCTTAGTGCCGTTGCTCCGCGTCCGATTGCTTTCGCCAGCACGGTTGATGAAAACGGAGTGCCGAATCTTGCACCTTTTAGTTTTTTCAATTGCTTCAGCTCCAATCCTCCGATATTGGTTTTTTCGGCCAATCGCAGGCAAACGGATAATTCTACAAAAGACACCTACGCGAATATCAAGGCAACAAGGGAAGTAGTGATCAATACGGTGAGTTACAGTTTCGTCAGGCAGATGGCTCTGGCAAGCATTGATTATCCTTCTGATGTGAATGAATTTGAAAAAGCCGGATTCACACCGCTCGAATCAGAATTGATAAAACCCTTCCGCGTGGCCGAATCACCCGTTCAGTTTGAATGCAAGGTGAATGACATCATAGAACTTGGTTCCGGTGGAGGTGCGGGGAATTTGTTCATCTGCGAAGTGTTGCTGATGCATGTGAAGGAAGAAGTGCTTGGCGCTGATGGCCGGATTGACCCTAACAAGATTGACCTCGTGTCGAGGATGGGCGGCCCGCTTTATTGCCGCGCATCGGGCGATGCCATTTTTCAAATTGTTCAGCCTTTTGATAAGATAGGGATAGGTTTCAATAACATTCCGCCAAAGGTTAGGTCGAGCAAAGTGCTCACAGGAAATGACCTTGCTGAACTGGCAAGCGTGGAATCTCTGCCGTCAAAAGAGGAAATAGAAGGCTTTTCATCCGATCCACAATACAAGGAGTTCATCGAACGGTTCAAAAATGACGCGGAATCATTTGAATGGCATGTCCATGATTATGCGCGCCAGCTTTTGGCAGAAGGACAAAAAAGCAAAGCCTGGCAACTGCTCCTGCAGTTATGAACGTATTCACTGCAGGGGAAACTTGAGTTTTGAGCCCCGAAAGGCTAATATGCAATATGCTTTAGTCTTTTTCGTTAAAAGACTTTTGCTGACCGAAAATGAAAAGGCCCTTTTTGACATTTCTTATTGTAGCGCTTTTTTGTGCAGCTATATGGGCTAAACCTAACAACGGGCGCCAGCTTTTGTTTCTGAAAAATCATTTTGGGGTTGGAGTTGATCTCCCTGTTATGTTTGTTGACCACCTTTATCATCATGGGCTTGGCGAGTTAAATATTATCACCGTTCCGGGAGTGAACCTGAAATTCGACTACATCTATAATTTCAACGAATACTGCGGTATTTCAACTGGCGCAAGAATGGGACTGAGAATTTTCCGATATGATGCCGCTGCGGATGCTTCGGATTTTAATATTCCGAATGATGTAGAGAAGGAATTCGTCCAACTCATACCGTTCATTATGCTCCCGCTTTATGTCAATCCGAGAATCTTTGTGAAAGACAAACACTCGCTGCAGATGGACTTTGGAGCAAACGTTACCTTCTTTACATTTGGATCAACGATCGGTACGATGAACTACTATGATGGCAAAGAAATGAAGCCTGTGTTCGAGATGAGAATGCATCAAAACGGAGTGCCGCAAATTTCAATGCACACGGGGATTTCATACGGGATGCTGCTCAAGAACAGCAATATGATGAAGTTCGGAGTTGCTTACGACTATAGCAGGCGAACAATCATTGAAGGAGAGTATTCATTTAACAATGATGACATCACCATTGGCAGCGGCAAGATAGCATCCAGTATGAGTTACCTCTCAATCGAATTCAGCTACATTCTCACACGAGCGACTTCGTTTCGCAAGGCTTAAAAAGTAAAGCGATCAATTCACCTTGAGCTTCTCCCCTTGAGGGGAGACCAAGAGGGGTGAACAAGGCTATCCTGGAACTCACGTTACTTTAATTAGATTTGCAAACTCTATTGAAAAATCAAAAAGTTCATGCATCTAAGCGAACAGGAACAAATAAGAAGGCAAGGCTTGGAAGAGCTTAAAGCGCTTGGTATCAATCCATACCCACCGGAATTATTTGAAGTCAATACCAGCACCAAAGAGATCTTAGAAAATTTCGAAAAGGACAAAACAAAGTTTCAGGAAGTCAGTATTGCCGGAAGGCTGATGTCAAAGCGCGTGATGGGGAAGGCTTCCTTTGCGGTGATACAGGATGCGTTTGGCAAGATTCAGTTTTATATCGTTCGTGATGAAATTTGCCCCGGGGAAGACAAGGCTCTGTACAACACTGTTTTCAAAAAGCTCCTTGACCTTGGCGATATCATTGGGATTAAAGGTTTTGTCTTTACTACACAGACAGGCGAGGTCACCATTCATGTAAAGGAATTCAAGGTTTTAAGTAAATCGCTGAAACCGCTTCCAGTTGTCAAGGAGGCCGAGGGGAAAGTTTTTGACCAGGTAACCGATCCTGAATTCCGCTATCGCCAGCGGTATGTTGATCTTATAGTAAATCAAAAATCACGCGAGGTATTCTTTCAGCGTACGAAGCTCATCAATTCGATGCGCGAATTTTTGAACGGCAAGAAATACATTGAAGTGGAAACTCCGGTGCTTCAACCAATCTACGGAGGCGCTGCAGCCAGGCCCTTCACTACGCACCATAATACGCTGGATACTACGCTCTACCTTCGTATAGCGGACGAGTTGTACCTCAAAAGATTAATCGTTGGCGGATTTGATGGTGTATATGAGATTGCAAAAGATTTTAGAAATGAAGGCATGGACCGCTCTCACAATCCTGAATTCACTATGCTGGAAGTTTATGTGGCTTATAAGGATTATATCTGGATGATGGAACTGGTGGAGGAGATGTTTGAGAAAATAGCAACTGACCTGCACGGAAAAACTGAAGTGAAAGTTGGCTCAAACACGATTGATTTCAAGCGGCCTTATCCGAGGCTTTCCATGTATGAGGCAATAGAAAAGTACGCGAGCATTGATATTTCAGCAATGGACGAACAACAAATTTTTGATACTGCCAAGAAGCTGAAAGTTGAAGTGGACAAGACAATGGGTAAAGGGAAACTGATTGACGAAATTTTCAGTGAGTTGTGCGAGCCGAATTTGATACAGCCGACATTCATCACGGATTATCCTGTTGAGATGTCGCCACTTGCAAAGAGTCACCGCAGCAAACCGGGATTAGTTGAGCGGTTTGAACTGATATGCAATGGCAAAGAGATCTGCAATGCATTTTCCGAATTGAACGACCCGATTGACCAGCGCAAGCGGTTTGAAGACCAGTTAAGGCTCAAGGAAAAAGGCGATGAAGAAGCGATGATGCTCGATGAGGATTTTTTACGCTCACTGGAATACGGAATGCCCCCAACTGCAGGTTTGGGTATTGGCGTTGACCGTCTGACCATGCTAATGACTGATTCGCCTTCTATCCAGGATGTGATTCTGTTTCCGCAGATGAAGCCAGAGAAGAGTTAGTGCTGCAGCGGAATCTTCTCCACTCTTCGCTTATGCCGTCCTCCCTCAAACTCCGTGTTCAGGAATAACTGGACCATTTCTATCGCAAGTTCCAGGCTCACGAAGCGGGCGGGTACGCAAATTACATTGGCATCATTGTGCCTGCGGGCGAGAACGGTAATATCGTTATCCCAACATACTGCCGCTTTCACTGAAGCGTGTTTATTGGCAGCCATAGCCACACCGTTTGCCGTACCGCATAGCAGTATGCCGATGTCTATTTTTTCATCATCAATTTCATTGCAAAGCGGATGCACATAATCGGGATAATCAACCGATTCCGAAGTGTAAGTGCCAAAGTCTTTCAGATGGTAGCCGTTCTTTTTAAGCAGCTTGGCGATGCCTTCCTTGTATTCAAAGCCTGCGTGATCTGCTCCTATGCCTATGCGGATGGTGTCCATGTCAAACATTATTTCAGTGCGGCTTCGCGATTTTTCTCCACGCGAGCCGATATAAATATACTGATTTCGTACAAGAAATACACCGGTATGAAAACCAATATCTGCGAACCAATGTCGGGTGAAGGGGTAATCACAGCCGATGCGATCAGGATAACGATGACTGCATGTTTCCTGAATTTTCTCATCAGGCCGGGCGTGAGCAAGCCAACCTTTGAAAGAAAATAAACTACGATCGGCAGCTCGAAGATAAGTCCCGACATCAGCACGAACATGCCGATGAATCCGACATAATTGGTGAGGGTGAAGCTATTCTCAACGCTCTCGCTCACCTGGTAATTGCCGAGAAAATTCAGCATGGTTGGGATAAGAATAAAATATCCAAACAGCACCCCGGAAAAAAATAAGAGGCTGGAGAAAAAGATGATCCCGCGTGTGTAGCTCGCCTCGTGTTCGTGCAGGGCCGGCTTTACAAACCTCCAGAACTCCCAGAACACGTAGGGGAAAGCAACGACAAAACCGCTGAGAATTGACATCTTAATGTGTACCATGAATTGTGCTGCCAGCTCAATATTGATGAAACGGAAATTGAATGCCTCGATGCACAGAGCTTTTCCCAGGGCAATCCTGTCTGAGACCCAGCACAAGGCGCGATACGTTAAAAAATCCTGTTGCGTGGGGCCGAAAATGAGCGTGTCGAAGATGAATGATTTATTGGCAAACATCACGGCCGTGACCACACCAAGCGCAATGACCGATCGGACGATATGCCACCGCAGCACCTCGATATGATCGAGGAATGGCATTTCTGCTTCTTCAGTTTTTCCCTTGGCGAAAAGTTTCATAACAGAAAGGTCTGTTAAGGTATATCAATTTTAATGAATTAGCATCGGGCTCCCTCTCCTTTGGAGAGGGGCGGGGTAAGGCTGATTTCGAGGACTCAGCACTTTCCATCGCCTCACCCTGAAGCGCCCGCCTGCCATTCGCAGGTGCGTTTGGCGGGCAGGCTTCGCTTTCTATCCCTCTCCCGTGGGAAAGGGAAGAAGTGCACAAAAGTCAAATCATTCGAGCCCATAAAACGAAGGCTAAATTAAATCAGAATCAATTGCTGCTTTCCAATATCTTGAAAATCTCATCCAGCTTGGGCGCCAGGATGATCTCGGTTCTGCGGTTTTTCGCCTTGCCGTCTTTGGTGGTGTTTTCAGCCACCGGAACAAACTCACTCCTGCCGGAAGCGATGAACCTTTCCGGTTTGATGCCTTTATTCTCCTTCAAAATTCTGACGATGGCAGTAGCGCGCATCACACTGAGATCCCAGTTATCTTTCACGCAATCGGTTTTGATCGGGTCGTCATCCGTGTGCCCTTCGATCAGGATGTCAACATCAGTTTGCTTGGCAAGCACGTCAGCCAGCTTGCCGAGGGCATCACGGCCTTTCACGTCCACCACTGCGCTGCCTGATTTGAATAACAATTTTTCCTGAAGGGAGACGTAGATTTTACCATCGCGTATCTCAACACTCAATTCATCTTTATTGAAATTCAGCAGCGCATTCTCAATCCTCTTTTTGAGGTCATTGATAGCAGCATCTTTTTTACTCAGCAGGTCTTCAAGGTCTTTCACCCGCTTTTCACGCATTGAAAGCTCGGAGCTTAGCTTGTCGATCTTTGATTTCTCTTCGTTCAGTTCCTGTTCTTTTTTCGCCAGCTCACGCTTTTGGTTTTCAAGATCAGCAAGCAATTTTTGTTTCTCGGCTGATGATGAGGAGAGCAGCTTTTTGTTCTGGTCAACGAGGTCATCATAAAGCTTGTTCAGCTCGGCATTTTTCTTTTTTTCGGAATTCAGGTTTTGCCCGAGCGTTTGAGCTTCACCCTGCAACTTACCCAAAGCTTTTTTCAAAGAATCACTTTCTTCTTCGAGGGCAACCTTGAGGAGCGTCATTTTCTGAAGCTCATCTATGAGCGCCTCATTTTCCAGTTGAAGGTTTTTGGTTCTCGCCTGCTCCTGCTCCAATTTCTTGGTGGAAACACAGGCGCTGAACAATGTAAAAAGGACGATGACAAGGGTGTAGTTTTTCATGAGTTAATAAAATGAAGAAACAAAATTACCGGGGAAAGAAAGAGGGGACGGGGTTATTTACTGACTTGAGGATGTTAGTTATTTCTTCTTTTCTTGCGGGCGGTTGCCTACATGCGGTTGCCCTCTTTCCAATAGGATCTGGATGCCTTAGTATTGCGCAGTGGAGTATTTTGATTGATGTAAGAACTTTTTACCTTTTTATTCTTCTGTAGGATTTCAGTTTAGCAGGATTTTGCTTTGAATGGAATAATCCAAGTACAAGGATTTCTTTCTTCAAGATTTTGTAAACGATTAGGTAATTGCCCCAGATGAGGTTTCTGTAGCTTTTATTCCTGGTTGGAAGAAACCGGCATTCGGGATGACCTTCATAGAAAGGCAGGATTGAATCCACTTGCTGAACAAATCCGGCTTTGAATTGGTGAGCAACGCGATCGGAAGCAAATTCTTTCAGGTAGTTAAACTCGTTATGAACCGTTTGAAGCGCATGTTCGGTGATGACTACTTCCATGACGCAATCTGCTTTTTTGCGTCACTCCATTTTAGTTTTTTGCTCTTTTCCGAGCTGCGTATTGCTTTTACAATTTCCTTTTCGGGTAATAGTTTGAACATGCCTTTTCCACTGCCGAATTTGGGTGTTCGCTTTTCCTTGTTTTTTACTTTTGCCGGCTTTTTACCCGACAGCAGCGAGTCAACAAACTGCTCAACTTCCTTTTTGAGTTTGTCGGGAAGCGCATCAAGTTTTTGATGGAGGTCTTTGTCCATGAGGACTAAAGTTAGATAAAATAGTACGGCTTGATGGTTCGTGCGGCTTGGGAATGTACCCGATCAATCTTGATTGATAATAGTAGAGATATTGCGAGTATTGGCTATTATTAATAACTAAAAGGGCATTATTGTGAAGTATAGATTTTTTTCACAAAAAATTTCAAGAACAACATTTTTGGGAGTAGAGCCTGATAGATCAATTGCAGTGTTAGGAAATATGACTTCTTATGACTGGACACCACAGAGAGCACAAGAAATAATTAACGGTGTGCAAAAAACAAAAGAAACCAATGAGGAATTCAAATGGTCAAACGAGGATGTGCTATTGTAAGTCATGCTGATGTTGGAGTAATTTTTTGGGATCTGATGAAACGAAGAGCAGGTAGCTTGGAGACCAAACAAGATTTGGTGCTCAGCTTTGATGAGTTTGTTGATTTTATGAAAGATTTTAAGAAGTTTATTGAGGACCATAGTTGAATTCCCTTTGTTAGGTATAATAGTTTGTTGCAGGCAACTCCTGGGATGAGGCACAACTGACGAAATCTTTTGCTTTCAAGCATACTCCTTCACATCTTTACTTCTTAGCCAACCCTAATACCTCATGCGGCTTAGGAATGTACCCGATCAGCATCCCGATAATTCCAATAATAACCTCCTCAACTACTTTCTTAAGCATCAACCGTTTGAAGCGCATGTTCGGTGAAGACTATTTCCATGACGCAATCTGTTTTTTTGCGTCACTCCATTTTAGTTTTTTACTCTTTTCTGAGCTGAGTATTGCTTTTACAATTTCCCTTTCGGGTAATATTTTTAACATGTCTTGATTTCAATTACTTTCTTCAACATCACTTTCCAAAGAAATAAATCAGCTTGCCGTTCAATTCCAGCGTGTGAAGCCTGTAGTCATTTGATCCGACAATAGGTTGCGTAAATGAGTGTGCAACTTCAAACTGCAATCCAAGCTGTTTGTTCAACGACACTCCGAAACCGGTTGCAACATTGAATTCAGGATGGTATCGCTCAATTCCCGAGATGGTCAGGTCGGGCGGCAAAGTGCTGTTTGGAGGGGATGTAATGCCTCCAACGGCTGCATCGAAACTTTCGGGTGTAAGCGAGCCGGCAGTGAAATTGTTTTGGGTGGTGAGTACCGGTGGGGGCGTAGTTGGAACAGTATCAATGACAGGATAATTATAGGCAAAGCTCTCTTCAATCTTAAAGACATTCGTAATGCCACCTTTCACATACCAGTTCCATCTGGGCTTAACAATCAGATTCACCTTCAAATTAATACCAAGGTTAAAGGAGCTTACCGATGAAGTGTATGAATCAGGGCAACCCGTTGCTCTTGGCGGGCATGGATAATAACCACCGTCATAATTTCTTTTAGCATAAGATTCTGCCACAACCAGCCCAACCCTGTTCCAGAGCATTAATTCCTGAGAAAGACCCACAGCATAGCCGGGATTCACTCCGTTGCTTGCTTCCGTAAACGCTAATGGCATTCCTGCACCAATACCGATTCCAAATTTCACCAACCCACCCTTCCATTTTTTCTTTTTAGCAGCGGTGCTGTCCAACCCCGAAATCACTGAGAACAATGCCTTGTTGTCAATTTCTCCTGCCGCAAGCATCGCTAAAAACTCAGCTTCGTTTTCCATTTCAAAATCGGATGTAACTGAAGTTGATTCCTGAGCCCGGGCTTTTGGTTTTTGTTTATCCGATACTTTTGAGTCTGTTCGATTCAGCAAATTTTCTGTGGAAGAATTACCTGCATCTTTCTTTGAAGCTGAGTTTTTGCTTGCTTTTGCTTTGTTCTTATCGGAAGAAAATTCATTTGAGCCTAAGTGACCGTTGTTGATCTCAGATGTCGGATTTTGTCCGGAGGAGTTTAGGTTAGAGGAATTTGATTCTGATTTTTGAATTTCTTCTGATTGAGAAGTGGTTTTAAGATTTCCAATCACCGAATGAGAATCTGCTGAAGCGACCTTCTTTTCACCTGAATCAATTTTCAAAATTCCCCAAGATCCTAATCCTCCGAGCCCAATCAAAAGAACCAGGAACGGAATCAGCCAGAAAGCTTTCTTCGAATCATTTCCAAGCATTCCCTCCATCTTATCCCAATCAGCAGGATTGAAAGGCGCCTCAAATCCTTCTATCTTATTTCTTAATATCTTATCAAACTCACTTGGCATAGCTCAAACTGACTTTATTCATTTCATCAATCATCAATTGCAATTTCTTTCTTGCCTTTGCAAGATTTGACTTGGCTGTTCCTTCGGAAATTCCAAGCTCCTTTGCGATCTCCCCGTGACTCATTCCTTCCATCACGTACATGTTAAATACGGTGCGATAGCCGGGAGTTAACTTTTGTATCAGCCCGATTATTTCTTCAGCGCTGATATGGTGCAGCACATCCGATTGGTCGCCCACGTAATAAGCCTGCTCAATTTCAACTACATTATTTCTGTGTCGGAATTCAGAGCGGAAGTGGTCAATAGCGGTATTCATCATGATCTTGTAGATCCAGCTATCGAGCCTTCCAATCTGCGGGTCATAATTTTTGATCGTATTGAACACTTTTAAAAAACCTTTATTGAGAATCTCAGCGGCTTCATCCCGGTTCGAGGCATACCGCAGGCACACACCCATCATCCGGCCATAAAATTGTTCGTACAGCCGTTTCTGCGAGAGCCTGTCTCCATTCTTGCAGCCTCTGACCAGTTCAAAATCCATTCATCGTTTGCCGGCTTCATCAGGCTGCCGGAAGCCATTGATTTATCGGTAGCGCCTGACAATCCTCAAGTTAGCTAAATAACCGGAATCTCACTAATCAGCCGGATGTTCCCGATGTCGCTGTAATCGTATTGATACAGCCCGTCTTCACCGATCAATATCAGCGTATTGCTCGTGCCGATCGGGATCACATCGTAGGCATTTATGTTTCCATCATGCAGCAGCAGGTGCTGGTCAATCGTCATCACATCGCTGGCATCATAAGCTTTGAGGCCTGCGTCACCATCACAGATGAACAGCTTCCCGCGGTCAATGCCAAGTCCGTGCGGATTGAACATTGCGTAAGTTTTCACCAGCTTCGGGCTGCTCAGGTTGGTGATGTCAATCACTTCCAATTGATTCGTGAATCCCTGGCAGGGTGTTCCTGAACGGAGCGTCACGTATGCATATTTATCATCTGCTACTACTGGGTCGCAGCTTGTCACGTGCGAGAAAATGGAGAGTTGTGTCGGGTTTGACGGGCTGCTGTTGTCATAGATGTACATTCCCGAAGTGGAACCGATGAACAGCTTGTCTTTGTATGGGAAAATGGTTTCGATGTTGAAGCCGATGCCCACTTTGGT
>CAYOYI010000073.1:0-2803 GCA_964408105.1 uncultured Chitinophagaceae bacterium
GCGCCTTTCTATGAAAAACAACTGGTTTCTTAACTATTGGATAACGATCTTTTTGTTCAGGGATTTGTCATCCTGAATGATCTGCAGGAAATATATTCCCTTAGGATTCTCAGAAACGTCAATTTGCTTGTCATATCTTCCTGAGAATTTACCCAACGACTCTGAATATATCTCCTTGTTATTCACGTCAAATATTTTAATCGTAGTCTTCCCTTTTTCCGGCAGCTCAAAGCTTAAACTGAACTTGCCGTTGTTCGGATTTGGGGAGAACATCAGGTTTTCGGCCTTTAAAGAAGCTGGAGCTGCATCTTCAATGGTTATGCGAATATTTGTTTCCACATTTTTTTCAGCAGCATCAAGTTTTTCCAATTGCTCCTTCAGATTATCCATTTTCAATTCAAGGCGCTCAATGGCCTTCTGGAGTTCTTCCTTGGTCACTTCTTTTGATTCCTCCATCCATCTCATTGGTCCGTGGAAGAAGTGCTCTTCTTCTCCCGGATGGCACATGATTTTGCAATCGGCCTTACTCTTCATAGCAGAGGAAGACTTCATTGTCTTACCGTCACGTTTCCACTCCACTTTTATTTGTTCACCAACTTTAACGGTTCCTACAGCATCTGCTAATTCCGAAAAGCTTTTGATGGGCTTGTCATTTATTTCTACTACCACATCCCCTTTTTGCAAGCCAAGCTCTGATGCCGTGGATTTTTCGACTATTGGGCCAATTGTTACACCCTCACTCTTTTCTGTCTGTTCACCCGGTGTTACACCAAGGAAAGGTTTGTCCTTCAGTTCTTCTAAAGGCTGTATCATGGGGGGAAAATGTCCATGCCACATCTTATCATCCGGGCCCATGAAGCGATATTCCCGAACCATCTTCTTTTCGCCAAGTGTTGCAGAAAGTTCAGCTTGTTTCCCGTTCCGGTAGTAAATGATCGCAACTTCCTGTTCGGGTTTGAAGGAACGGATCGTTTCGCGGAACTGGTCGCTGTCGGTTATTTCGATGCCGCCTACTTTGGTTATGATATCTCCATTTTGCAATCCGGCCTTTTCGGCCGCAGAGCCGGAAACAATCTTCGTGACTACTACGCCATGCTCTACGGGGAACCCCAGCTTTTTGGTTTCATCATCAACGAATGTTGCGGTATAAACACCAAGAAACGCATAGGATTCATCAATTGATCTTTCCACCTCTGCATGTGTCTTTTCGAGGTCGATGTAAACATCATCGGTTTCATCGTCACCTATCGTTTTGCGGATATTAATCTCTACCTGCTCTTCATTCAGCAGGTCATCGGGATCAATATCGAGGTTATATTCTTTCAGGAATTCTTTCAGTTCAGCTTCATCTTCAGTCGAGAAGACCTTCTCAATGGTCTTGGTTTCACCATTGATCTTCTGGACGACTTTCACTTTCACCTCTTTGTCATCTCCGGCTTGCTGCCCCAGCACGTGGCGTGCAGAGAAGACCAGAGAGAGCGCAAAGAACATGACTAAGAATGTAAGTAGGAGATTGCTCTTTTTCATGGCGATAAGTTTTTGGTTATCGAATACGGACGAATTTAGACCGTGGAGTGCTAATGACGGTTTAAATGGAGTTAAAATGTGTTAACCATTCCTTCGTTTTCGACCAATGGCTGAAAACAGGAGACAAAATTTTTTACCCGCTTTCAATTCCCTATCTTCACCCGCAAAACACCCACTATGAAATTCTTCAGCACCTATTTTTCAATACTTATTACCGTGGTAATATTATTCACCGGTTGTCCTTCTACGGAAAGCACCGACCAGACCGAATGGAAAAGCAAGCGTGACGGGGTTAACGAAGTGATTGTACATGAGCTGAGTGATTGTGACAAGCTGAACCCGATCACTTCTACTGACGCCCATTCAACTTATGTGCAGTACAACATTTTTATGTATCTGCTTGACATTAATAAAGAGACGTTGGAATTGAACCCATCGCTTGCAAAAGCACGCCCGAAGATTACAGAACTGACTGAGGGTGAATTTGCCGGTGGTCTTGCGATTGAATATGAGATCAGGCCGGAGGCTGTTTGGGACAATGGCCAGCCCGTCACTGGCTATGATGTCGAATTCACATTCAAAGCCGTGAAGAATCCGCTTTCCGATTGTGAGCATCTTCGTCCGTACCTTGATTTCATTTCTCACATTGAAATTGACCGGGAAAATCCGAAGAAGTTTACCTTTTATGCGAAGGAATTATTTTTTGCGGCAGAAACCCACAGTGCATTTCAGGCACATATCCTTCCGGAGTATGTTTATGATCCTAAAGGGTTGATGAAAGAATTTTCGCTGAAGCAATTGAGCAACATTCAAGAGGTGAACGACCTGCGGGGTAATCCTAAGATCATTGAATTCGCCAATGATTTCAATTCGGAAAAGCACCAGCGCGAAAGGGGATATGTGGTTGGATGTGGCCCCTATGAATTTGTAAGCTGGACAACAGGCCAGCGCATTGTCTTGCAGAAAAAGAAAAACTGGTGGGGTGAAAAGATAACCGGCATGGCGGCAAATTTTGAAGCGCACCCGGACAAGCTCATCTATGAGATAATCAACGACCGCACCACCGCGCAGGCTGCCATGAAAGACGATGCCATTGATATTACCGATGCGCTTCGTGAAAAAGATTTCAGCGACCTGCGAAAAAATGAGGAGTTCACCAAAATGTACCACCTCTTCGACCCGATGCAGTTGGCCTATACTTATATAGGGCTGAATATGAAGAACCCGATTCTTTCAGATCTGCTTGTAAGAAAGGCGCTCGCACATGCCGTGGAGC
>CAYOYI010000073.1:2831-5689 GCA_964408105.1 uncultured Chitinophagaceae bacterium
TTCATCCATCCAAGAAATATTATAACAAAGACCTGAAGGGATATGAATTCGATCTGGCAAAGTCACAACAATTGCTGGATGAGGCAGGTTGGAAGGATTCAGATGGTGACGGCATCCGCGATAAGGTAATTGATGGTAAAAAGCAACCGCTGAAACTTACATTTAAATATAATGCCGGCAACGATACGCGCGAAAAGATTGGCTTGTTCTTCAAGGACAACTGTCGCAAGATCGGGGTTGACATCGAGATCATCTCTAAAGAATGGACAGTATTTATTGACGAAACCAAGAATCACAACTTCGATATCTATTGCGGAGCCTGGATTCAGGATCCAACTGAAGATGATCCCAAACAACTCTGGCATACCGAGTCATACAATGGCGGCAGCAACTACGTGGGGTTTGGTAATGTAGAAACCGACCTTCTGATCGAGTCAATAAGGAAAGAGATGAATGAGGAAAAACGCGATGAGCTATACCGGCAATTTCAGGTTGCAACCGAAGCACAGGTGCCTTACATTTTCCTTTACACCCCCAATGCCCGCATCATCATGAGCAAGCGCTTTACTAATGCCAAAGCTTATGTGGCTCGCCCTGGTTACACCGAGCGCGAACTTATCGTATCAGGCGTGAAAGCTATGGCGCAGAACTGAAGAATAAGTATGATAGTTTAGTATGATCTCTCCACTGTTCCCATCCAAGATTGTAATCCAGAGGAAAGGCTGTAAACTTTTCTGAAACCAAGTTCATCCATCAGGCGCATGGCAGATTCGCTTCTCTTGCCGTTGCGGCAATAAATAAAGTAGGGGCGTAAGCGATCCATTTTTTCCAGATTGTCAACAAAGCCTGGACTTAGTACATCGTAGTTAATTGAGCCCGGGATGTGTAACTCGTAAAACTCTTCGCGTGTACTTATATCAATGAGTTTTGCTCTTTTATTTTCACGCAAACGGCTTCTGAATTCGTTTGCGGTGAGCGTTTTAAATTCTTTAATGAAAAAGCCAAGGACGAGATCGGCTGTGCCGGTAATGGTTTGCAGAGACAATAGCGACATACTTTGGGTTTTTTGAATTGTTTACGTAGAAAAATTTCTACGGTTTCAAAAACTAAGTGGTAATACTTAGTTTCCAGATTATATTGTATGCACATAACTTCTATTATTTCGTAAGATTTTTCTGAAGATCAGAGTCAATAAGCCTTTTGAGGGTGTATAATAATGTAGATTCGGTGGACAAGGCTCTGCCTGAGGTCAGGCTATATCGCGAATGGAAGGATCGCTTTTCTGTCTTTAGGATAATCTTGAAATTGCCCTTTGTACCATTTATGATGCGAAAGGGCGCGGGGGAAAAGATTGGCAAACGTCCACAAGGCGAATGTGAGTCCGGGCAGCGACCATGTTGCCAACGCCCAGCCGAACCATTCTAAAATCTCTCCAAAATAATTCGGAGAGGAAATCCATTTGTACATTCCCCCAAAGGGGATCTTGTATCCGCCTTTTTGTTTGCGAAGAGCGAGAAGAGTATTATCGGAGTGAAAATTTATTATAAATCCGGTGATGAAAATCAAAACTCCGGCAATGAACCGGAAGTCAGTAAACCAGGAGCTTTCAAAGTTTTTTAAAACTCCCAGATAGTAACCATTCAAAAAGCCATTTACCGAATTGAATATGACCGCAAAAACACAAATCAGCAGTGGCATGCTGCTGTCTTTTTTTGAAGCCCTTAGCGGATAAATAATGCTTCGGTTAAAATAATGGAACATCCAAAGGCCAAATAAAGTCCAGTTCACCAATCCTTTTTCTTCGCCCTGAAAAAAGAAAATTGCAAAGACAAGCGGGGAAACGATTTCCATGACGACCCATCCCAAAGTGCTGTTAATAGGGGGTCCCCAATTAGTGCGCGTGTGACGCCCGTAGGGTGCTGAAATTTTCAGCAGGACGAAAAAGATGATCACGGAAAGTGCGATCCAGCAATACGTTAAGATCAGAAACGAGTTGACGGGCACAACGAGAAATTGAAGCGGCAATGTTACTGATTAATTGCTGACTGCAGTTTGATCTCGTTAATCAGAATTTCATCGGCTGCTTGTTTGTCCGGTATCTGAATAAAGCTGCCGGAGCCTTTTGATGATAAGCGCTTCATCAACCTAAGTGCATCATTATCCTGCCCGAAACCGATCACCGAGAGAATGATGTCGTCTTTTGTTTTTTCTTTCACCATTGAAAAAAGTTCATCTTCGGAATATCCCGGATTGTTGAACAAACCATCTGTTGCCAGAATGATCTGATTATTTCCACCGGAGATAAAATTCTGTTCAGCAATCTCATAAGCTGTTTGCAATCCTTTTACACCGTTGGTATAACCACGGGTTGACAGGCTGTCAATCATTTTGAAGATCTCGTTTTTATTATCAGCGGTTGTGGATGGCATCAATACATCGGAAGTGATGGAATAAGTGATAACTGAAATGCGGTCAACCTTCCTCAAAGCTTTCGTAAGGTTGGTCATAGATGTTTTCAAAAGCGGAAGCTTATCGGACTTTTTCATTGATGATGAAATGTCAATCAGGAAAATGATGTTGTTCGGGCTGTAGAGGCGCTCAGGCAACACAACATCATCCTTAATCTCAGCCGGCTGGTTTGGCGTGATTATAGAAATGGCTGGTGATTTCTCTTTCTCAGGTTCAGGCGTTTTTTCTTCCTGAACTTCGGAAACCTCTGGTGTCGTTTCCGGTTCTTCCAAAAACTCCGGCTCTTCAAATACCATTATTTCTTCCTCTTCTGAATATACTATTGTCGGTTCTTCTTCCTCGGTGTATTCTTCAAAAACATCCTCCACGGGTTCTTCGTGTACTTCAGC
>CAYOYI010000073.1:5789-9672 GCA_964408105.1 uncultured Chitinophagaceae bacterium
CTCCTGTGTTTCTTCAGTGATTTCTTCGGTATCTTCTTCCATTGGTGATTCAATCTGCGGCTCATCCATAAAAGCAATATCCGGGACAGGGTTCAAAGCAGAATCCATCGCCAGTGTAACAGGCTCGGTGTATTCTTCAAAAACATCCTCCACGGGTTCTTCGTGTACTTCAGCCTCCTGTGTTTCTTCAGTGATTTCTTCGGTATCTTCTTCCATTGGTGATTCAATCCGTAGCTCATCCACAAAAGCGATATCCGGGACGGGGTTCAAAACCGAATCCATTGCCAACGCAAGTTCATCAACCCGTTCAATCTTAGGAGCGAATCCGGGGCATGAGATGTATGCGTTTTTATCCAGCGAAAGAATTTTTCCTTTTACGGTAAGCGTGATAGCGGCATCGCTGTTGCCGGTGTACAGGTTTACCTTTTTTTCAAAATCTCCGATTCCCGAAGTGAAATAGTAAACTGAAACAGTATCGATTGCTCTTGCGGGAATTTTACCTTTAGGCTGTTCAACAAAGACGTCATCCTTAGGGAACGTAGGCAGGAACATGACTTCGGTTTTGCCTTTATTGGTGAAAATGAATTTTGCGGGGGGATTGCTCCAGTTTGCAATTTCACCGAAGTCAAAAACCTTGCTCTCGAATACAACGGTAGGTTTCTGTGCAAAGCCAGGAACGAAAGACAATAAAATAAGTGTAGCGCTGGTAAACCGCATTTACTTTTTTACCGAAAATAACGGATAAAGTTCAGTTAAAGTCTATCCCGTTTATAAAGCTGCTTTGAAAACGAACTTCCCAAACGGAATAGCCACTAGGACACAAAGACACTAAGCCGTAGAGGCATAAATTATAAATGCGCGTTGATGAATCTGGCGATGTGGCTGATCGCTTCTTTGGATTCCGGAAGGAAAGTATGAATCTGCCAAACGTGCAAAAGCCCGTTCCGGATTTCTAATGTTGAATCAATGGAATCGCTTAGCGCTTTTTCGTGCAGCCTGATTGAATCATCTAACAATATTTCAGTATCGCTTGCCTGGATGTAAATAGGAGGAATTCCTTTGAGGTCACCGTGAATTGCCGAGGCAAGCGGATTTTTCTGTTGGTCTCCCGCATAGATTGCTCCCCATTTTTTTACCGCCTGCGGAGTGAGCAGCATTTCAGTTTTTCGATTGGCGATAAGTGATTCCCCGGTTCCCTCCATATCAACCCAGGGAGAAATGCAAACTGCTGCTGCTGGAAGTTGAATGTTTTTTGACTTCAGATTTATCAGAGTTGCAACTGCCAGCCCACCGCCAGCCGAATCACCAGCAATAATAATGTTCTTCGGGTCAAAGCCTTTTTCCAGCAAATGCAAATATCCCTGCAAGGCGTCATCAACTGCAGCCGGAAAACGATGCTCTGGAGCTAAACGGTAATCAATTGCGAAAGCCTGAATTTTTGCTTTTTTAGCTATGGCTGCAATAAGTCTGCGATGAGTTGTGACCGAGCAAATTGCATATCCACCACCATGCAGGTAATACAAAATTTTATTTTTATCAGCATCCTGCGGGATCATCCATTCCGCCTCAAAACCATCCAGCATTTCA
Source organism: uncultured Chitinophagaceae bacterium (assembly GCA_964408105.1). Lineage (GTDB taxonomy): Bacteria > Bacteroidota > Bacteroidia > Chitinophagales > CAIOSU01 > BPHB01. Next base: position 7,377 of record CAYOYI010000073.1, read on the forward strand.
CGTCTGAATTGGAAATTTTTCGGTTGAGGTAAGGAGGCAGCCTGCTTGTCTAATTTTTTCCGGTGATAGGAACAATTGCTTTCGTCAATCTCGTCCACGTGAGCAAGCTTGCTCACAAGCCATTGGAAAGCCCGTGTGCGCAAAGCGGGTTTTGCAGTGATACGAATTATTGGCGCTGAATCCTGCACGCTTATACATTGAATTCGTAATCGCGCTCCACTTTGCAGATCCTGATCTTGTAATGGGAATACCATTTCCGCCTGCCAAGTTCCTGCGCTTTTTTGTGCATGGAGTTATTTCGCCACTTAGCTATCGAGTCAAGGTCTGCCCAATAGCTGATGGTTACTCCGAAACTATCTTCATTGCGGAAACTTTCGTGGCCAAGGTAACCCGGTTGTTTTTGCAGCAGATTGAAAAGCTCGTCATTCATAGCGTGATAACCCTTATCAACTGTTGTTCTGGCTGAGGTAAATATCACCGCGTAATAAGGAGGTGGTGGCGTAGGAGCGCTGGTTTGCATCTTTAACTGATTTTACCGAAACGCTTCAAATTTAACAGTGAAACCTTACGTATGATGGTTTCGTAAACACTGCTTAATCCTCATTGCAGGAAACCGACTTTGGGCGTACCATGGACGACTCACTGTCAATAAATGCCATCTCCCCCGGGAGTGGCATTTTTATTTTACCCCAAATTTTCATTTGGGAGGGATGAGTGTCATTTAGTATAAAAACTGTGAATAAGTGCCGGCAGCGATTGGAATGATTTTGTGAAATTTGCTTGCTAATTAAGTTGAGGCAAAGCAAGCTTTATCAGAAAATAATAAAATGGCTGCAAAGCCGCGGAGGACCTTACCAATCAGTCATTGTTCTTAGCGTCACGATCGGCTTGCTCTCCGGTATAGCCGGCATCTTCTTAAAATCACTCATCCACTACATTGAAGCTTATGGAATAAGTTTTATTCCGGCATATCAGCTTTTTCTAACGCCAATCACGGGGATTCTTTTGGCGGTAGTATTGAATCAAACCATTTTCAAGCAAAACGGCTTGTTCCACGGGGTTGGTGACATCATTAACTCAATTCTTCGAAAGTCCGGGATCATTGATTTTTCATTGATGTATGCGAAAGTTATCACGTCAGCCATTACAGTAGGCATGGGTGGTAGCTCCGGCCTTGAATCTCCGATTGTGGTTACCGGTTCTGCCATCGGGTCGAATGTTGGGAGACTTTTCAAGGTGGATGTTAACTACCGGGTGTTGTTTATAGGATGCGGAAGCGCGGCAGGCATTGCAGCCATCTTTAATGCGCCAATTGCCGGAGTAGTGTTTGCAATGGAAGTCATCATGCCACGCTTCACGGCAACCTACTTCATTCCAACGCTTTTAGCTTCAGCTTCGGGAGCCTTGCTTGTTGAGTTGTTTTCACCGCAAAGCATATTCTCGATAGCGCACATAGAACTAAGCTACGCGTTCAATCATCTTCCCTTCATTATCCTGCTTGGCGTGGCAGGCGGGTTTGTGTCGCTCTACTTCACCCATACGTCATGGATATTGAAATCAGTTTTTTCCAAGGTCAAAAATGTTTACCGCAGGGCGATACTTGGCGGGATAATTCTGGGGGGAATGATATTTTGCTTCCCGAGATTATACGGTGAAGGATATGTCGGGATCACAACAATGTTTAACCGGAGTGGAATGGAACTTCTGCCTCCGCTGCTGGTGGACACAGGGATGGACTTGCAGTGGCTGCTGCCGATCGTGTTTTTAGCTTTGATAATCCTAAAGCCCCTCGCAGCCAACATCACGATCCATTCAGGCGGTGAAGGAGGAAATTTCGCTCCTTCATTTATTACGGGCGGATACGTTGGCTATTTGTTTTTTCTGCTGGCGGATAAATTTTTTCCTTCGGTTCATCTTTCGGCTCCTGTCTTCATTCTGCTGGGCATGTCTTCGGTTTTGTCGGGCGTGATGCATGCCCCGCTCACGGGGATATTTCTTGTTGCAGAGATCACAGGCGGATACAGCTTGCTGGTTCCCTTGATGCTCGTTTCTGCCATTTCATTTTTCACCAAATTCAGGATTGAAAGAAAGCCTATTCATTTCGCAAAAGACGAAGCGAATGTGACGGCCAAACATCATGAACTTGCTTCACTTGACAGCATTGAGTTGCTTGGATTGGCTGACAAAGACTACAGTGTTTTCTCCCCTGATCAAACTTTGAGGGAAATGATTGGAGTGCTTTCAAAGAGTAAAAGAAATTTCTTCCCTGTGGTGGATGAAAACAAGAAGCTGCTGG
>CAYOYI010000073.1:9682-12719 GCA_964408105.1 uncultured Chitinophagaceae bacterium
TGATAACACTCGATGATCTGCGCTCGGTGATGTTTGATCCGCAGCAATACGGCACATTACGCGCAAAGAACCTGATGCATATTCCGCCAACGCATTTGGATTGGAATGAACGGTTATTTTCTGCGCTGGAGAAATTTGACCGCACCAATTACTGGAACCTGCCGGTTTTGCGTGATGGAAAATTTGCCGGATTTGTGTCTAAGTCCACGCTTCTTGACAAACTCAGGAAGGAGATTGATACGAATAAGGATATTTTTTAAAGAATTGCTGAAATAAACCGGACAAATTGCACCCTGCAGGAACAGGTTTTAAACATGACTGAAGTAAAGAACGGAAACTTGTTGAACTGGGCGGTGGACCTGAATCACGACATGAGCTCGGTGAACTTGTCTATTCCCAACGGTTTATTTAAAAATCTTTTCACGTATCTATTATTGCTCGCCCGGTCGTGATCTTCCTGGTCAAGTGATGACGACAGCATCATGATAATGCAACGCCTCCAGAGACAGTTTGACAGAGGTAAGGCAGCCGGTGATAAGCATTCGGGAATATCTTCAAAAAAGCAAAGAGGAGAATGTGGACTCCACGCAAACAAATGAGGATAATTCAACTCCGTCTCAAAAAAAGACAGAGACGAAAAGAAGAAGTCTGACAGATCCCGAAGCACGTATTGCAACGCGCTCCGGCAGGGGATTCCAGTTAAGCTGCCTTGTGTAGTGTGGCGGTGGATACAGAGCAGCAAATCGTTACGCTCATTCAAGCGGATTATTCCGATAGGCGCGATGGAGACACTGCATGGATACCTGTACACGGAGCTTTTCAACTCCAACGTGAAGGCTTTTCTTATGACGTGCAAAATGATCTTTACGTTTGTCCACAAGGAAAGCAAATAACACTTAAAGAAACTTCTGGGAGTTACAGGAAAAAGATACTTATGAAAGCTTGGAACAAAAGAAAAGAAGCACGCTGCCAAATTCCATAAGGCTAAACATTGATTTGAATAACTTTTGAAACAGGGACTCGCGCTGTTTTATTGCCGTTCGATTTATTGACCGGATAACTGATTAACAAATCTCAGCCATATTTATCAGCCAAGCATGCGCCAGGCTTAGCCGATGCCTAAGTCAATTGGGGTGGAAAGGGCCTGTAATGGGGCTATGCCAAGGCTTCACCTCCTTCAGAGGATTGGTGCGTTCAGCCATACTGACTTTATAGCCGATGCGCCTTTTATATGACTTCACGGTTTGAACGGAGATGTCCAACTCTTCAGCGATTTGACTATTGGTGCGCAGCCTGACTATAAGGTCAATCACCTGTTCTTCCCTTTTTGTGAACATAGATTTATGATGAGTTTATTTCAACCTGCTACCGGAGAACCTGATACCACCGTGCAAACGGGCTGTCGGGGTAATCCCATGCCACACGGTAGGCGAGGGCAGACATCGCTTCCCGTATATTTTGGAAATCTTCCCCATGATCAATGTAACGGTTGTGGTCGCCAATTTTCCACTGGATGCCGCTCTCCCAATACCAGTTTATCTGTATATTGATCTGTGAGAGGTGTATCTGCTGAAGCATTTCAGCGATTTGCGCAGGGGCGATTTGCTTCATGAGTTCTTGCATAAGCTTTGTGTCTGTTTCTTATGGATTACTTATACGTTTCAAAGTTCGCCAGGGTGAGTGGGGGAATGATGATCTTTCGCATTAAAGGGGATGATGTTTGTCAGTTGACAAGCAAAAAAAGCCCCGCCTCTCCCCAAGGCAGGTCTTTTTGTCTTTTCAGTTGAATTCAGTATCAGATCGCCATTGCCGACACGGCTTCCGACTTACCACCGGGGCCGAGGGCACCGATGCCGTAAACACGCCACGAGTAAGTGACTCCCGGAGTCAAACCCGTTATGGTGCATGAACATTTCTTAGGCATGTCACAGGCTGGTTTGGTTCTTTCTTGTATCAAGACAAGAAAGAACAACCACAAAACCTCAGATCAAGCGTTGCCCTTCTTCATTCAATACCAAACCATTAAAACCAAAATGAGGGGATTCTTCGCTCCGCAAAGCCTCCGCTCTGAATGACGGTATCTACTTTGCCTGTAGATTAAATAGCTCTGCGTATTTGCCGCCTGAGAGAACTGTCGGCTTCCCTCTGTCGAGCTTCGCTACCAATGCGCGGTTATGAATGAACGAGGCGGGTACGCGCCACCAGATCTCCCATTTCATGGCAATCAGCCAGCGGGAATGGTAACTTGGGCTATTGCTTTGCAGGGCGAAATAAATTCCTTAATATTGTCTTAACTAAACCACCACAAAAACATTTTTCACATGAAAAGGCTTGTTGCTCTAATAATTATTGCCGCGATTGCAATGCAAACAGACGTGATGGCACAGGGTGTTATCGGTGCCGTGAACGTCATACCCGGAAAGGTAAACATCAATGGAAAGCTTGATGCCCTTGATGAATTTTCAACACTTTACGTGGTTCCCATAGAGATGCCGGACGGAGTGAAGCTGATGACCGACATCACCTTGCCGATCACGCAAGACAGCATGACGGTGAAGCTGCCTGATGAGCTTGATCTTGGCAGCGGCATACTGATACCCGCAGGCGAAACCATCACCTTGATACCCAAAGGGGTTCAGCTATTCTTCTATGATAGTTTGAACGGAGGTTTAAATCCTGATCCATATTCGCTGCCTATGATATTTACCCGCACCCCTTATGATAAACAGGGAGATGTGGCCGGAAGAATTATTTCAATCTTCGGGTATGGATATGCTTTACAAGATATGCGCGGCAGATACAGTTCCGAGGGTGTTTACTTTCCTATGATGAGTGATAGCTGGAATAAGAATTCAACACACCCGCATTTCAAGCATATCCTCGACCATACCGACATGACCGATCCATTAAATGGTAACAGGCATGAAGACGGATACAACAGCGTACAGGCTCTGGTTAACAGTCTTTTCCGTCAATATGATATAAACAATGACGGTACCCTTGAAACTTTCCCGGTATGCAATGGAAGTCTTGGAAT
>CAYOYI010000074.1:0-12576 GCA_964408105.1 uncultured Chitinophagaceae bacterium
GGTAAACGTGTAGTTCCGCTTTCACAAATAATTCCGGAGCGCTCGTGGTGGATTGTGCCCAGTAGGTTGCCCCTATATCCCCGAAATTCAGAGAGGTCCGCTCAAACGGTGGAGTTCCGGAAACGAACTGCCCGGCAATCCAACGGCCGGCACTAACAGCCTCTGCTTCATAAGGCTGTCCGGCTGCACCGTATTGCATGAAGTCAACAAGGTCGGAAGATTGGGGCGTACCGGGAAAAGTACCCGGTAGCCATAATGCGACACTGGCCGGACCCGATGATACCGGAATCGGCAATGGAAAATCCGCTCCCGGAGCGACAATGGATGTTATCAGCGAGAAGTCGCTTACGTTATAGACGGTTGTATTAACTGTGATATGGTGCCCCGCTATATCATAGTTGCTTCCGGAAAAATTATGGAATGTGACGCTGTTGATTTTTCTGATCATAACTGCGGAACTCGTGTGGCTGATAAATAGTGCGATGAGCAGAAGGAGAATTTTTACGGCTTTCATGGCTTAAGATTTTTACAGTTAAGTAATGATTGCATAGTGAATATAATGAAATGAAAGCCCAAATCCAAGTATTTAGATAGATTTTATAAACGGGGTGCTGGTTTAAGCCAGCTTCTTGCTGCGCTGTGCCCACATATACTTGTAGAGTTTTGGGAAAAGCGGAAGATATGAGAACAGTACAACTGCCATGAGTGCGTTTCCAAGATTGAACTCCCATCCGTTGAGTTTGATGAAAGTAAGCAGTATCAGCCACTCGCCAAAAACTCCAATCGGATATAGAATGATGAAGAGTGTATAGCGCAGAAAGGTTAAAACATAAACTTCTTTTTTCAACAGCGAGAAGAAGTAGTAGCTGTATCTGATAATCTCAGTAATGCCCCACGCAAATGCCACCAGCACAATCCCTGAAAGTCCAAGAACGGAAATTATCTCTTCAGTTGGAAGGATATTGATGAACACCAGCACCAAAATCCGTGAGAAGACCTGCACGAACGCTGTGAATACCGGGGTGCTTACCCATCGTAAAATTGCATGAACGATCTCCAATACTGCTGCACCCTGGCAAATATTCAGGAGGAGTAAGGTGGTTTCATCAAGCTGACAACCCCGGAGAATAAATAAAACCAAAAAGACAGCCCAACCGATTGCAAGAATCAGATTGTAGGCAAGAAGGTATTTGATTTTCACAGAGATTGTTAACATTAAAAGTTAAGTGTTAATCGCGTTCCCCATCGTTTAACTTCTAACGGTTAACAATTAACCTCACTCAGAAAAGCTTCCTGAAAATGTCGTCAATGCTTACGCCTTCCGCTTCAGCTTTGTAATTCTTAACGACACGATGATGCAGGATCGGAACAGCCACCGCCTGCACGTCTTCTATATCAGGTGAATATTTGCCGCGAATAGCAGCGTGGCATTTTGCTCCAAGCACAAGGTACTGCGATGCACGCGGGCCTGCGCCCCAGGTAAGGTAGTTGTTGACGATGTCGGGAGCTTTCGGAGTGTTGGGACGCGTTTTGCTTGCGAGCGTCACTGCGTATTCAAGAACATTATCAGCAATGGGGATTTTCCGGATGAGCTTCTGGAACTCCAGAATCTCCTTTGCATCCATGCACTTTTCAACTTTCGCTTCACGCACTGTTGTAGTGTTCCTTACTACGGCAAGCTCTTCTTCGTACTTCGGATATTCTACCACTATATTGAACATGAAACGGTCAAGCTGCGCTTCCGGCAAAGGATAGGTTCCTTCCTGCTCGATCGGGTTCTGTGTCGCCAGAACAAAGAACGGCAGATCAAGCTTATGCGTAGTGCCGCCTGCTGTGACTGAACGCTCCTGCATTGCTTCAAGCAGCGCTGCCTGAGTTGTCGGTGGTGTACGGTTTATTTCATCAGCCAATACGATGTTGGAGAATATAGGACCGCGATTGAACCGGAAATGCCGGTGTTCATCCAGCACTTCTGCCCCGGTAATATCAGACGGCATCAGATCGGGAGTGAACTGGATGCGCTTAAAACTCAGTTCCAGTGCATCTGCAACAGTACTTACCAGTAATGTTTTTGCAAGTCCCGGAACTCCGACAAGCAGGCTGTGCCCATCGCAAAAGATCGAGATCATCACTGTTTCAATCACACTATCCTGCCCTACGATCACCTTGGCGATCTCCTGCTTCACTTTTTTATACGATGCTGATAACGCGTCAACGGCTTCTACGTCTGAGGAAAATTTATTCATTATTCAGTGCTGTTATTTTTCGCCAAGCAAAGCTAAGGTTATGCAAAAGAAAAAACGGAACGGTGAAAGATTCTTTTCACCATATCAATGGTAAGTTTTCTCTATTACATCGTCCTTGCCGGTCCACTTTTTTATGAGGCTGCAACCATTGTAATCATCGGAAATGAAAACATAAGCCTCTCCCGCTTTGTCCTCCATCCATTTATTCAGCATTTCTTCCTCCTTTTGCTGCGTTGCTGCCGCTTTAATTCTTGAATAATCTTCCTTAAGGCTGGCTTTATGCGCAGCGGTTTCCGATTTCAAAAACATGATGCGGTAAGATTGCAGACCTTGCGGTGTCTGAAACAACTGTGGCTCGGAAACTTCACCCGGAGATAGCTTCTCGATCGCGAAGTAATCTTCCTTCTCAAGCTGGTCTATTTCAAAGTAAGTATTTCCGGTAGCGGGATTTACAAGCATCCCTCCCTGGTTTTTTGAGCCTTCGTCCTCTGAAAACTTTCCAGCCGCTTCCCCGAAGGTCATTTGCCCGGTGATGATCAAAGCCCTGATGGAATCGAGCCGTGTCTTTGCGTTAGCAAGGTCAGCGCTTGTTGTTTTTGGTCTTACTAATATATGGCGCGCTTTCACGCGGTCACCTTTTTTCTCTAAACACTGAATGATGTGAAAGCCGAACTGCGTTTCAACAATGTCCGATACTTCATTTACCTCAAGCCGGAAAGCGGCTCCTTCAAATTCGGGCACCATCTCCCCCCTTCTTATAAATCCGAGGTTTCCGCAGTCATTAGCTGAGCCTGGATCTTCCGAATACAACTGTACCATCAGGCAGAAATCTTCTCCGTCTTCAACGCGCTTTCTGATTCCTTCCAGCGTTTGGCGCGCATATTCTTTCAGCTCCGGACTGACAGAAGGATTGATCACGATCTGCCCTACTTCTACCTCCGCATTGAAGTACGGGAGGCTGTCTTCCGGAATGCTATTAAAAAACTCCCTGACTTCAGAAGGCGTCACTTTCACATTTGATAAAACCTCCTGACGCATTCTGTTCGCCAAAAGCTGTTCTTCAATATCCCTTTTGAATTCATCTTTGATCTGAATGATTGATTTCCCGTAGTAATCTTCAAGACGCTCCTCAGAGCCGATCATGCTGACGAAATAGCGCACCCTTTTATTCAGCTCGTCCTCAATTTCTTCTTCCGAAACAACAATACTATCAATGGCCGCCTGCACGATCAGCAATTTTTGCGAGAGCATCTGGTCAAAAAGAGCGCACTTGAATTCTTCGGGTAGTTCCGCCCTTTCCAGCAGGGCCTGTTGATATTGCAATTCGACATCTGAATGAAGAATTACATTATCTCCTACGATTCCGGCAACTCCGTCAACAAGAATTCTTTGCTCCTGAGCGAACGATGAGCCGCCCAACGCAAATAAACCGACTACAGTTATGATTAATAGTTTCATTAAGTATCCAAATTAATCTGGTTTCACGGATAAATTTCAAACTCTTTATTCCTGAGCGCTTCCTGATATATGGTTTCATAGGTAGATCGCACCAGATCAACTTTCCTGTTGTTTAAAAGTATCCGTTCAATATCGGGCTTTACAAAATCAAAAGGGGATATCTCGCCCTTGTTGCGGAAGTTATTGACCTTTAAAAGATAATAGTACATGGAGTCTGTAACGGCTGCTGAATTCCTGTTGCGGTAATAATTTGAAACCTGTTCAGGGCTCACGGGAACATTCCGGCAAATAACGTCAACCTCATACCAAATCGTATCAGCAAAGGAAAAGTCGGTAGCGTACTGGTAACAGTAATCCCGCAGCTTCAGACTATGATCTTCGCGCTCGGAAGAAAACCAAATAGAAACTGAATCGAGTTTTGGAGATTCCCTTGGGATCTTCACAAAATGTATCTGGGCTACGTCTTTGGCTAACTCAAAGTTGATGCTATAATTATCGTAGTAGTTCAGCAGTTCCTCCCTTGAGAAGAATGTGTCCGTCTTTTGAAGGATAAGCTCTTTTTCATAGGCATAAAGGATAAGCGATTCCCGGTAATCATTCACTTGCTTTTCAATTTCTACCCGGTCTGCCGGAAGATAAACTATTGCTTTTTGAATCATCAGTTTTCGCTTCACCCAGTCTTCAATATACTGCCTCACAATATCAGCGCTGTCCTTTCGGCCGCCTGCGCTTTTTACCACTGCTTCGATGTCGTCATAATATAAAATGGCCTCATTCACTTTTGCAACCGGACGTTCATCAGTCAATGCTGTTTTTTTAAAATACTTGCATGAGGAAAAGGTTGCAACTTGAAGCAGCATACAGAGCAGGCAACCTAATTTAAAGAGGTGTGAAGCGTTGATGTAAACGTTCAATTCTTCTCCTAAGTCCTCGGGATCAGAATGAACGTTATGCTTCGGTTCATCGTTTTTTGTAAACCGCTTTCCTTCTAACAAGAAATTATTGCCTAACGGAATTCTCAATTATGCTTGATGAGCGTGGTGAACACACCCTGATTTACATTGACCGGATATTTCTTCCGGAGATCAGCGATCCATTCCTTTTCGAGATGCTCCTGATAGTCAGAAACGATGAAGCCTCTTGCCTCTTCCAGCGACTTCGGTGTGGGCGGAATCACTTTTCTTATATGCACGAATGTTATGGAACTGTCAGGGTTAGTCACATTTTCAGAAACGCCTTCAGCCCATGCGATTTTATCAATCAAAGGCTGCTGTCCTTTTTCAAAGATTCCCTGCTGGGATGTCAGCACCGGATTCTTGGGATCCTTAGCGTTCAACTTGTCAAGAATTCCCTGCATATCTAATTTTCCTTTCGATGCCAGTTTGCGGGCGCTTTTGGCAGCCTTGGCAGTTTTTGCAGTGTAAATCACTGCATCGAGTCGCTGATCCCACATGTAATCGGTTTTGTGCTTCTCGTGAAATGCCTTCAAGCCGGCAGTGTCCTGAAGCGCCTTTGACCAAACTTTCTGGTCGGTAAGCGCAAAAAGCAATGTCCCATCACGGTATTCCTGCATCAGCGCCTTAAACTCAGGATAGCGTGCCTCCAGCTGGCTGTCCTGATATTTCAGGCAAGCCTCTTCAACATATTTATCATAGAGGTCGCTGAAGATCTTGTAAGGACCGGCATCTCTGCGAGAGCCTTTCTGCTTTTCCGCGAATTCTACAAACTCTAACTGGGTATAAGACTTTCCGGCAAGCTCAAAGAGCGGTTTCGATAATCCATTCTTATCTTCAATGACAATCTTGGGTGCAGAAAGAGTTTCCTGAATCCTTTTGAACAGCGCCTCTTTGTTCTTTGAGTTTTCTTTGAAAGAATTTTCTTTTTTAATGCGGTCAACTAAAACCTGCTGCGCCAGCTCTGAACGCGAGTCGCGTTCTATTCTCTTCTTCAGATCAACCTTTGCCTCTTCGTACGGTGGTATCCCTGGCTTGCTGAGCCTCTTGATGATGTGCCAGCCGTATTCAGTCTTCACCGGTTCGGAAATGTCGCCATCCTTCTGAAGCGCGAAGGCCGCTTTTTCAAATTCCATCACCATTTTGCCCGTGCCGAATTCGGGAAGAACTCCACCTTTCCCTGCCGAGAGTTTGTCTTCTGAGAATTTTCTTGCCACCTCCTCGAAAAGCTCTCCGCTATTCAGCCGCTGCATGACGTCATCTACTTTTTTCTTTGAGTCAGCAAGTTGCTGTTCATTTGCATTCTCGGGTATTTTCACGAGGATGTGAGCCACATTTATCTTTCCCTGCGCTGGACGCTTGTCGGTGACTTTAATCAAATGGTAGCCGAATCTCGTTCTGACCGGTTGGGATATTTTGTCAATTTCGGTAGTGTAGGCACCGCTTTCAAAGGGGTAAACCGTTTGCAATACCGAAAAGTAACCGATGTCGCCACCGTTATCCTTCACCGAGGGATCAGCAGAAGCTTCCCGTGCGATTTTTTCAAAATCTTCCCCTTTCAAAATTCTCTTCCTGTAGTCCATTGCACGTCTGTAAGCCTTCAAAGTATCTGCAGGTAGCCCTTCTCCTTCCACCCTGAAAAGAATATGGCTTGCTCTCACTTCCACCTTCATTCTTTCATAAGCCTCTTGCAGCAGATGGTCGCTTACTTCCCTGTCCTGCATGTAAGATTTTGCAAGCTGGTCTCGATATCCGGCAAGCTCATCCTTTATGGACTTGACCGTATCCATGCCGAGCGCTTCCGCTTCTTTTACCTTTAACCGGAAGTTGATATAAAGCTGTAGGTATTCATCAAGCGATTCTTTTGAGTAGGCATTCTCGTCATTGATGTTGTTTTTCTTATAGACATAATCGAATTCTGACAAGGCTACGGCATTGTCCCCGAAGGTGAAAAGAATCGGATTGTTTGCGGCAGACTGTGAAAACAGCGACTGCGACATCAGCACAGCGATCGCAAACGCCAGTATCATTGATCGGTTCATAAGATATTTTGTTACTTGTTTATAAAAAGGCCGGTTTTAAAAGGGATTGCAAAAATAAAAATTTTTACAGTTGGCAGGCTTTCGGCTCCCAAGGAAAGTGTTAAAAAGACTTAATGCGCCTGACACACCTTAAAAAGCTCAGTCTTGATCATAATTTGTCCATCTTTGCCATCTTTAAAAATCACGATGGAATATCTCAAAGACTTTCTGGACTTTTTTCTTCATCTTGACGACAAACTGCAGGAAATCATCTCAACCTATGGCACCACGACCTATGTTATTTTGTTTGCTATCATTTTCGTTGAAACAGGGTTGGTGATCATGCCCCTGCTGCCGGGTGATTCACTGCTGTTTGCGGCCGGAGCCTTTGCTTATAAAGGTTCCCTGAATCTCTACCTGCTTCTGGGATTGCTGTTTGTCGCTGCCGTGCTGGGTGATACAGTCAACTACTTTTTCGGCAAAACGGTCGGGCTGAAGGTGCTCCAATGGAAGATCGGCAATCGTCAGCTGGTGAAGCAGGAATACATTGACAAGACCCATAAATTCTACGAGAAGTATGGCGCCAAGACCATCATCATCGCCCGCTTCGTTCCAATCGTGCGCACATTTGCGCCTTTCGTTGCCGGTATCGGGGAGATGAACTATGGCAAGTTCATCTCCTATAATGTGATTGGTGGTTTCATTTGGGTGTTCGGACTTACACTGCTGGGTTATTACTTCGGCACTATTCCCTTTGTGGAGAAGAATTTCGAAATCGTGATACTTGCCATAATTTTTATTTCGGTGCTGCCTATGATAATTGAATTTGTGCGTCATTGGTTTGGCCAACGGGCTGCAACCTGATGGCTCATGACCTCACTGAGCCTGCCCGATGCCCGCCATTTCATTGGCAACCTGAGCTACAGAAAGATTGCCAACGCTACTAAGATTCTTTCATCCTTCTACCTTTCGAGAGCAACCGGAAGCACGAAAATTTCCGCACTGCCATTCACTGTTTCCATCGAACCCACCACACACTGCAATCTGCGCTGTCCGGAATGTCCCAGCGGGCGGAGGTCATTCTCAAGAGATACCGGTACGATTGACAGGCAGTTTTTTATGCGAATGATTGATGAGTTGGAATCTCATCTCATCTACCTCTACCTCTATTTCCAGGGCGAACCCTACCTGCACCCGCAATTTTCGGAGCTGGTGAGATATGCTGCCGAAAAAAATATTTACACTGTCACCTCTACCAACGCTCATTATCTCGATGATGAGCAGGCACGAACTACAGTGGAGTCCGGCCTTTCGCGCATCATTATCTCCATGGACGGCACCACCCAGCAGAGCTATGAGCAATATCGTATCGGGGGCAGGCTTGATAAAGTGCTCGATGGCGCGGCCAACCTTGTGAAGTGGAAGAAGAAGCTTAAGTCCCGAACACCACACATCATCTTTCAAATGGTGCTGTTCAATCATAATGAGCACGAGATCACCCGGCTGTGCGAACTTGCAAAGGAAGTCGGTGCGGACGAGGTGTTGCTGAAGACCGCACAGGTATATGATCCTGGAAATAGCAGTGTGCGGCTTCCTGAGAATGAAAAGTATTCCCGCTACAGCCTCACCCCTTACCCCTCTCCAAAGGAAAGGGGCGAAGGAGCGGGATTACTCAACCTTCAACACCCCACTCTCAAAAATACTTTACTGAATCATTGCTGGAAGCTCTGGCATTCAAGCGTCATCACCTGGGATGGAAAGGTTGTACCTTGCTGCTTTGACAAGGATGCTTCCCACGTGATGGGTGATCTGAAAAAACGAACCTTCCGAGAGATATGGAACAGTGAACCTTATCTTGATTTCCGACAAAGGCTCTTACGCTCACGGAAAGAGATTGACATCTGCAGCAACTGCTCGGAAGGAGCGGTGGTATGGGTGTGAATCCTTTTAAAATGGAAGCCCTCGCTCAGTTACCATATTGCAGTGCCGAACAGCTGGCAGCAAATTGCCTGCGTCTGATCCTCGCCCCTGACGGCACCATCTACAGGATTGAATTTCTTAACGCCCGGAAGCAAATCAAACGTGGAAAACGAAATCGCTTTAAGCTTCGCAACAACTCCACAGGAAAAGATGTCGGGGTGGAATTGCCATTTTTAGGCATTTAACAAACTCTCACGGCACCGGTACCCGCCCGCCTCGCAAAATCCTCCGCTCTGAACAAGGAATTATACAGGTAGCAGCTATGCTCTCCATGACTTCCCCCAACGCACTTCCTGCTTCCCAACCGTCATAAACTATATTTTCATGACGGTTCGACCCTGATGATCGTAATGAAAAACTTTTTTAAGACGATTGCTTTTTCCGAAACGTCATAAAAAACTTTTTTAAGACGATTACTTTGTCCGAAACGTCATGGAAAAACTTTCGGTGACGGTTCGGTTGCCTGAATTGGGTTGGTAAATGATTTTCATCTTCTGCGGCTGCGCCTGTTGCGGTAAAAATGCTCGGCTTCCTCCGGCTTTACAAATACTTTGTCGCCAATGATATACCCATCGAGCCTGCCGGTGAGGATGGCTTCAAAGAACACCCCCTCCGGGAATCGCTTGCCGCGGGCGAACGAGCGCACCTCGCGCAGACCCTCAAAAGGAAAGTGTGAAGGCGGTGCCCCGCTGGGGCGTGCCGGCTTTGAGGGATTGATGCGCTTAACGGGCGGTGACAGCATTGCGTTCACAAAACAAAAACCATCGAGCTTCATAAAGCGGATGCTGCCCGCGCGGATGCGATCGCGGATATTGCGTGGCGACACGCTGCACATCTTCGCATAATCGCTCACCCCCAAATAACCCTCAGCCCGGTGGATCATGATGGAATATTTATGCAGTAATAAACGAAAAGGAAAGTGGTTTAGCATGGATTGTATGAGAGGTATTGGAAATGTGAGATGATTTGGGTAGGTTTAAGTCAGAATACCTGCCCGTTGGTAAGTTGGTGGTTGATTATCAGGGGAAAAGTTAACAAGAAGGTTTCATTAACATCAAGTTGGCGGTCATGCGAAGAAACCGTTCGACATAAGACAACACCAATATGAGTTGGGACATTGTACTATTTAACTCAAGACAGAAAATCAATTCACTTGACGAAGTGGATGAAGCTCAATTGGAGCCAACGGACTTTTGTTTCATTTTTGAAAGTCACTTTAACCAAATTATTAAGGACGACAACCATAGAGAGATTAAGGGTGACGATTTTGCTATTGACTATTTTGTTGACGATGAAAATGTAAGCAATAAAATGTTGAGCTTGTACGGTGAAAACGGACTTTATGAGTTAGTTGTACTGGCAAGAAAATATAATTGGCAGATATTCGACACAGGACTTGGACAAATGATTGACCTGGAAAATCCCTCCAACAATGGGTATAAGAACTTTCAGAGTTACCTTCAGCACGTTTGAAAAAATAGAACTGTTATGGGTAGCAAAGGGGCTTTCGAAATTGAAGGAAGTTTTAAGTTAACAGGTAGGGGGCTGGTAATTTATGGGGACATTGTTGAAGGAACAGTCAAACAGGATAATTTCATTTCTTTCGACAACGGTCAACAAAAAATGAAACTGAAAATAAAAGGTGTTGACTTCGTTGATAACATTAAAGAAAGAACGGCAAAAATTGGTTTGACTTTCTATTGGGATAGCAAACAGGCAATGGAATTGACGCAGACAATACAGCTACCAAAGCAGACAGCAACAATTACTGAACAATAATAGGAAGCACGAACCGCCAACACGCAGGCAAACAAAAGCGGGCGGGAAGAACGTGTTTGAAGTTTATTTATTAAATTAGCTTTAGTCGGTATGGAAAAGATTGGTGGCTCTAATGCCCGCCTTTCTTTGCCTGCCTGCACGTTAGTCATTTTGGAAATCTCACGGCACCGGATCATACCCATGCCCGCCCCACGGATGGCAGGATGATATCCTTTTCAGCGTGAGCCAGCCACCTTTGAAGAATCCGTGTTTAGTGATTGCCTGAATGCCATATTCCGAACAGGTGGGTGTGTAGCGGCAACTGGGCACCGTCCACGGGGAAATCCCCCTCTGGTAAAAACGTATGAGCAGGAGGGCGGCTTTTGCGGGAATGTTTTTCAGAAATTTCATAAGGCTTTAACTATTCCGTCCAGCACAACACCCACCTTCTCAAAAACCTCCCCGTAAACCGGGATTTTTCTCCCGGTGAAAATGAGCATGAAAATAAACCTTGCTTTTTTTTCATTTAGCCTTTGATAGAAATCAGCTTTCTGCAAGCGGTATGCCTCCCGCATCAGCCGTTTGATACGGTTGCGGTCAACAGCGCGGGGGAAGTTCTTTTTTGAAACAGAGAAGGAGGCAAGAGCAGGATAATCACCTGCTTCATCCGCCTGCATCCAGATCATCTTCAGCGGGCGGGCATCAATGGATCTGCCTTTTTCAAATAGCTCACCTATCAGCTTTTTGCTTTTAAGCCGCTCCTGTTTTGAGAAAGTATTTCTTAAACGGGATGATTTGACAGATTCTGGCATTTTACTAATGCCGAAAAATACGAAGAACCTGAAGTATTACTTCAGCCTTTTTTCATCAGAAGCCGTGAGCTTCTTCCTGCCTGTTGCCCTTCTGTCTGACAGCGTTGCCTTGCCGGCCTTTGTTTTCATCCTTTTGCGGAAGCCGTGCTTGTTCTTTCTTTTTCTCCTTGACGGCTGATACGTTCTTTTCATTTCTGTTTACTGCGTTTTAAGAAGGTGCAAATTTAATTAAATGAATGATTTAACCAGTCCCGATCAGCCTTTCATTGAAATAAGGAACTCCTCATTCGACTTGGTGCCCTTCATGTTCTCAAGCATGAAGCTCATAGCTTCTTCGGTGGTCATGTCAGCAAGATGGTTTCTCAGAATCCACATACGCTGCAGTGTTTCCCGGTCGAGCAACAGGTCTTCACGCCTTGTGCTTGAAGCCACCACGTCAATCGCAGGATAAACGCGCTTGTTGGAAAGCTTTCTGTCAAGCTGTAATTCCATATTGCCGGTTCCCTTGAATTCTTCAAAGATCACTTCATCCATCTTTGAGCCTGTTTCGATAAGGGCAGTTGCAAGGATGGTCAGCGAACCTCCATTCTCAATCTTTCTCGCAGCTCCAAAGAACTGCTTTGGCTTATGCAAAGCATTTGCTTCAACACCCCCTGATAGTACCTTTCCGGAAGCCGGAGCAACCGTGTTATGCGCTCTTGCCAAACGAGTGATTGAGTCAAGCAGGATCACCACATCATGACCGCATTCTACCAATCTCTTTGCTTTTTGAAGGGCGATGGTAGAAACCTTTACATGCTTTTCAGCAGGCTCATCAAATGTGGAGGCAATCACTTCAGCTTTCACGCTGCGTTCCATATCCGTTACTTCTTCAGGACGCTCATCCACTAAAAGGATAATCAGGTAAACTTCCGGATGATTCTTGGCTATGGCATTTGCAACGTCTTTCAATAAAACCGTTTTACCTGTCTTTGGCTGTGCAACGATCAATCCTCTCTGGCCTTTGCCAATAGGAGTGAACAGGTCAATCATTCTGGTTGAATAATTATCTCCACTGGTGAAAAGCTCAAACTTTTCATTTGGGAAAAGTGGCGTGAGGTAATCAAACGGCACTCTGTCACGCACTTCCTCGGGCGGGCGGTTATTTATGGTTTCCACCTTAAGGAGCGCAAAATATTTTTCTCCTTCCTTCGGAGGCCTGATGGCGCCTTTCACCGTATCACCGGTTTTCAACCCAAAAAGCTTTATCTGGGAGGGAGAGACATAAATATCATCAGGAGAGCTCAGGTAATTATAGTCTGATGAGCGAAGGAAGCCGTAGCCGTCAGGCATCATTTCAAGTACGCCT
>CAYOYI010000075.1:0-960 GCA_964408105.1 uncultured Chitinophagaceae bacterium
GCCATTTGAAGTGACCGATTGGTTTGATGATCCGTTAAATGTAACAGTTCCCGCTCTTGCCTGAAATGTTCCACCTGTGTTAACCCAATTGCCTTTTACGGTTATCCCATAATTTTGTACGTTGTCAACATCAAGAGTACTGGCAGCGAGATTGAGATTGCCATTTACGGTAATCGCAGCGCCAAGCGTTTTTGTGCCGGAACCGGAAATAGTAAGATCTTCATAATCATCGCTGGTCGGAGAACCAATGGTGCTCGTGCCTGTGAATTGAACGGTGGAACCGCTATTAAACACGTGAGTGATTGTGGTTGGCAGTACCGAGGAGCCACTCAGGATAAAGGTTGTCCCCGAATTCAGTGTAAAGTTCTTGCCTGAGGTTCCCGCTATTGAAAAACCGCCATTGTCGAACTTTCCATTATTCAGCGTAAAATTTCCAAAGAAGTTTGAAGTATTCAACCCCCCACCCAGCGTTAAAGTTGCCCCACTGCTTTTGTCTACAGTGATGTTATGAAACTTAAAATTTGAGGTAACCGTCATTGTTGTTCCAGTAGATCCCAAAAACTGTGTCGTTGAGGCAGTGCCCGAAAGAGCATCAATCTGACCACCAGCTGCACCTTCGTTAATGATGTTTCGATATAATAAAAGATTGCCGCCTGAATAAATCATCTTCACCACTGCAAGGGAAGGATCCGTAGCTATATTATCGTAGGTTTGAAGAATAAGATCTTTGCCAACAGAAAGTGTTCCACGCACCTGCACTTGGCATGTTGGATCATCAAATTCATCTATGCCATCACTTTGAATCCGTACGTAATAACTTACTAAAAGGGTGATACCGGTATTAATTACCAACCGCGTAATATCTCCGGAACTGTTGGCGTAAACGCAAACGCTGCCGGCAGTGTCCGTTGCGGTTACCGTCACCTTATAATTACTGTCAATAACAACACTCTCCGTATT
>CAYOYI010000075.1:970-12486 GCA_964408105.1 uncultured Chitinophagaceae bacterium
CCGTATTGGCTGGCGGAGTACCGGTGCTCCAGGTGAGGCCATTGTTGAAATTACCACTGGCAACCGCATATACAGTAGCTGCATTTACAGAAGTATTTACAACCAGAAATAATCCACTTATTAAGCAAATAGCGATGATCCTACTTGGTACCATCCTAAGTCTCGATGCAATTTCCCTAACCATAGTCAGATATTTATGAGTTACTGGCCTAATAAGACCTTTCTATCTAAGGTCTTGCCATTTTTGATTACTCTAACAAGGCAATAATTGCACCCCTGGACGGGTATGCTGTATTGTCCTACAGAAGGGAGGTAAGTATCATACAAAGTCTGACCCAGCAGATTGAATACCTGAATTTGTGCCATCTCAAATTCAGATGCAGGGAAGTTTATGTTCACCGTTCCATTATGAGCATATACTTCGGCTATTGGGCCGGAGATATTCTTAATACCAGTTGCCTGCTCACGAACTAAAATAGTTTTTGATGCATTATCCTGACATTCATTATTTGATGCGGTGAATGTTATCTGATAATTGCCTGCTGCTGAAAATTCGTAGGTGGGATATGCTGTTTCAATTACCGGACTGCCATCTCCGAAATTCCATTCATATGATGTCGCACCGGTTGAGTAATCAAAGAAATACACCGTCTGACCAACGAAAACGACCGAATCTGATAAAATAAAATCTGCATTAACAACCGGGGCATCTGTAATTAAAAACTCTCTTTCGATTGAGTAGCCGAAATCATCCGTAAGCGTCAGCGTGTACGCTCCTGCCGGTAGCCCGACTATGGTTCTGCTGCCATTCCAAGAAGTTGCAGAGTCAATTACTGCATCTCCTTCGTTCACAATTTCATAGTTCCACAAATAGCTTCCCGGTTGTTGTATCTCCACCACACTTTCTGCACCTTCACAAGTGCTGCCTTCAGCATTAATGATCAATGCCGGATTAAAATGCACCTTGAATCTTTGAATATTACTTCCGGGTGAAAGTGTGAATGTATAGATCGGTTCTTCATTCAGATTATGGAATGTTCCGGTCTCCGTATCCTCAAGAAGAACTACAACCGATTCATCGAGATTTTCAATCTGTTTCAGATTTAAAATATACGTACCTGCAACCGCAGCGTCAATTCCAAGCAAAACTGTTCTATCGGCAGTTAATTTAGGAAGCGCCTGGATTGCATAATCGCCACTGTCAATTTTGGTATAAAAAGCCAAATTGGGATTTCCCTTCACTTTTCTTGCGTCATACAAAAGGTCAACACTATCTGTTGCATCTTCGATAAATGCAATCAAGGTTTCGTTGTAAACGTCATTCGGACTGGTGACGCTCAGCCATAATCTTTCTACTGGAAGCATTTTAAAGAAGACATCATTGATTGTTGTCCTCATGCTGTTGCGAAATTCCACTTGATCAGTTCCATCGGAAATCTTTTCTACAAAGAATCCCTGGCCCGATCCAATATATCCGTTAAACGTGGTACTGCTATTGGGTCCATTAACAGAACCAGCACCAGTCCAAACCGCATAATCTGCTGAACTAAAGCTGCCACTGCCTGAATTATCATCATCCCAGAGATAAATTGATCCGGTAATAACATTATTTCCGTCCGGCCCGTTAACATCCATAAAGGCAGTCGCATCAAGCCCGCAGGGAAATGGATTTCCGATAAGATTGAACCCGATGTCATTTGAAGTCCCGGCATTTTTCTCTACGTCAATTTCAATTGGCGTTCCCGTAGGAGCATTGTTAACAGTACCGGAGAAGTTTACACTGCCTGGTGTGGCAACTGCGTACCCACGACCCGGTTCCATAGTACCAGAAGCTTCCACCCATCCATCCTGCATACCATCATAGGAAGTATCAGTAGCGCTTGAAGGGTCATAGTAATATCTGGCCAGTCCCATTGAATTGATACTGGCATTGGAAACTGGCGAAGAGAGATAATTGTAATACCATGTTCCGCTATAACCAGACTTGTACACGGTAACATTGCCATTTATTGATCCTCCGCCCCCAGTTGTTCCGATACCATGCATCAATGAGCCGGTAGCTGTCAGATATAAATTTCCTCCGGTATTAAGCGTAGTTCCTGATGGAACATAAAGCGGGCCGCTAAAGTAGGTTGCTGTGGTAATGCTCGGACTCGCTCCATCAAAAGTCAGCAGCCCTTCCCTTTGCTGAAAAGTTCCACCGCTCGTGGTCCAATTACCGGCAAGGGTTATATCATAATCATAAGAATCATCTGCATCAAGAGTACAGCTACCTAAGGTTATGTTACCATTTACATCAATATTACCTCCGAGTGTTTTAGTACCGGACCCTTCAAAAACCAGATGGTGATAGCTTTGGCTGTTGTTAGGTACCTCTACCGTTTGATTTGTGCCGGAATAGCGTATTGTGCATCCCGATTCCAAAACATGCGTGTAAACCGCGGGTAAATCGGTGGTACCCGACATAATGTATGAGGCACCGTTCTTAACTGTAAAGTTCTTACCTGATGAATACCCGCTAACCGAATACCCTCCGTTATCAAACTTTCCGCTATTTACAGTCAGATTACCAAAAACATTTGAAGCGGTTATATTACCGCTCAAGGTAACACCTGAACCACTACTATTGTCAATGGTCAGGTGATGATATTCAATCAGGGAATTGCTGGTCAGGATTTGGGCAGCAGTTCCGTTAAGTGTAAAAGAAGTTATGATCACGTCACGGGCGTCAACCTTGCCACCACCGCCAACGGTTACAATATTTCCGCCAAGCGAAACACTGCCCCCGGTGTAAGTCATCTTCACAATTGCCAAAGCCGGGTCAGCCCCGGTAACTGTTTGGAGAATAAGGTCTTTACCGATGCTTAGATTAGCTCTTACTCTTAGCTGACATTCAGGATATTCGTACTGATCTAATCCGTTACTTTGTATTCTTAGGTAATTCGTTACAGTTAGAGTGTTTCCGGCAGTAATATCCAGAATAGTCACCTCTCCATCAATGTCGCTATAAAGTGTTACACTCCCAACTGTGTTATCATCATCAACAGTAACTACATGGGCTGTTAGAATTACAGCACTGTCCGATGAACCCGGAGCAATGCCGCCAACCCATGTGCCGCCATCGCTAAAGCTGCCGTCTGTGGCTGAAACGATAGTTGCTCCTCTTAAAGATCCCGTAACGAAAGCAAAGAATAAAAAGAAAAGAAGTGTGCAGGACAGACCTGAAGTGTTCAGATTTTTCATAGTTCTATGTGGTTCTTAGTATGGTTCTATCTAATTAGGGTTCATGCTGATACGAAAAACATTGAGATTTGTTCCGGTTGCTGCTACATAACTGACCTGTTAACAAATACGCTCACCATTTTTTAATATCATTGCACGAAACTTTCGAAACAGAATGAGCAGACTTTTAGCACTACCCTTTTTGATTTTTCTCGCAGGATGTTCCGGAGAGAACATTACTTATCAGGACATTGAAAAACAGCTTCAAACCCAACTTATAATTTCTCAGGAAGGGGACACAATAACACTCCCAAAAGGCCACTTTAAGTTCACTGGGAGCATTTCGCTGGACTCAAAGAAAAACATCACCATACGAGGTGCCGGGATTGATGAGACTTTTTTATCCTTTAAAGGACAACAGGAAGGCTCAGAAGGGTTAAAGATCACTGATTGCGAAAAAATTACGCTGGAAAATTTTACCATCCAGGATTCCAAAGGTGATTGTATCAAAGCTCAAAAAACCAAAGGGCTGGCTTTTAAATATGTCCGGGCAGAGTGGACCGGTAAGCCAAAGGAAACAAACGGTTCTTATTCGTTTTATCCTGTTGACTGCGACACCGTGCTTATTGAACATTGCATCGCCATTGGGGCATCAGATGCAGGAATTTATGTTGGTCAGTCGCGTGATGTGATCGTAAGAAAGTGCGAAGCGTACCATAATGTGGCTGGGATTGAAATTGAAAACTGTATCAGGGCTGACGTTTACGATAATCTGGCTCATAATAATACTGGCGGCATACTGATATTCGATATGCCAAAGCTTACTCAAAGCGGTCGGAGCGTTAGAGTATTCAATAATGTGGTCAAATGCAACAACTACCGAAATTTTGCACCTGAAGGGAATATCGTTCATGAGGTGCCACCCGGCACCGGCATCATGGTGCTCGCCACAGATGACGTGGACATTTTTGAAAACAAAATCCATAATAACAAAACCACCGGCACTGCAATAGTCAGCTATCTGCTCGTTCAGAAAAAACATGATGATGAAAACTTTGACCCTTATCCAAAAGGGATTTACGTACATGACAACGAATACGAAAATTCTTTCTTTGAATTGCCTTCCATGAAGTATGAAATAGGCAGATTGCTTTTCCTGCGCTTCCCGTTCAGCAGGCCAAAGATCGTATTTGATGGAATGCTGGACCCCAATGCTACAGGCCCCGATGGAAAATATACCGAAGAGCATCGCATCTGTATCCGCAATAACAAAAACGGCTCATTTGCAAATGCCGATGCCGCCAATGGGTTTAAAAACGTTGTCACGGACCTTGCTGAATACGATTGTGAAAGAAACCAAATCGAACCGGTGATGCTAAATTTATAAGCTGATGAAATCAGTTTATAGATTTTTACTGCCTGCAGCTCTTCTTATTCTTTGCCTTCATTACAGTTGCTCCGATTCTAATAGTGTAAAAACCCAAGATGTAAAAGAAGTTGCGATTTCCCTTGCAGGTGTCGGCCTGGAAAAATTAACAGATTATGGTTTTTTTAAAGGGGACCTCGCTGACCTCTTGCCCTCCGCTGGTGTAATTCCCTACGACCTGAACACCCCGCTATTTTCAGACTACGCCCATAAAGCGCGGTTTGTGAAATTACCTGCGGGACAAAAAGCATCCTACAACATGCATAGCGCTTTTGATTTTCCAGTGGGAACTGTGCTGATCAAAAACTTCCTTTACCCCAATGATTTCCGGGATGAAACAAAAGGGCGCAAAATACTTGAAACCCGTCTGCTGATACACGAAGAGAAAGGATGGAAAGCGCTTCCTTACATCTGGAATGAGGAACAAACAGAAGCTTACCTCGAAGTTGCCGGAGGAAGAAAAGACATTTCATGGGTACATTATGACGGCAGTACTAAAACTCTTAATTATTCTATACCCAATATAAATCAATGCAAGGGTTGCCATATTAAAGGTTCTCAGATGACACCGATTGGCCCGTCAGCACGGCAGCTAAACAAAAACTTTCGCTATGCGGATGGCATCACGAATCAACTCGTCAGGTGGCGCGATGCCGGAATTCTGGAAGGGCTGCCTGCAAATATTTCTGAATGTCCGAAAGTACCTGACTGGGAAAATCCTGCAGAGGGTAGTCTTGAAGAACGTGCGCGTGCTTATCTCGACATTAACTGCGCTCACTGCCACAGTCCTCTTGGACCTGGAAACACCTCAGGCCTCCTGCTCGATATTCATCAAACCGACCCTGCCAGCCTTGGTGTTTACAAAGCTCCTATTGCCGCAGGACGGGGTTCAGGAGGCTTCTTATATGATATTGTTCCTGGGAAACCCAATGAATCCATAACTGTTTTCCGAATGAAATCAACTGATCCGGGCGTAATGATGCCTGAGCTTGGGAGAAAATTGGTTCATGAAGAAGGTGTAAAATTAATTGCAGATTGGATCACAGTAATCAACGAGCCTATTGCGAATTAAATCCAATTCGACCCACTAACTTAACCCTCAATCAAAATCGTTAAATTTTTAAAAGTGTTAAGTAAATTCATGAGTCAATGAGTCAACCAGTCAACTAATTAACCACTATATTTGCCCAACCAAACCTTAATGCCGGCAAGGGTAATATTAGACAGCAAGAAATTCGCACTCACTATTGACCGGCTTTGCTATCAGTTAATCGAAAATCATAAGGACTTCTCCCAATCGGCAATTATCGGGATTCAGCCACGGGGAATTCATTTATCAAAGCGGATCTGCAACCGCCTTAAGGAAATCCAGAAAATCAACAACTTGAATTACGGTGTGCTGGATATAACCTTCTACCGGGATGATTTCCGAAGAGGTGAAAAGGTGCACACCGCTAGTGATACAACCATTGATTTTTCGATAGAAGGAAAAAAAGTAGTGCTCGTGGATGATGTGCTTTATACCGCAAGAACGGTGCGTGCTGCATTTGACGCCTTACTGGACTATGGCAGACCGGACATGGTGGAATTACTGGTGCTGATTGACAGACGCCTGAGCCGCCACATGCCGATCCAGCCAAACTATGTCGGGAAGACGATTGACGCAATTGAATCAGAGTTTGTGAAAGTGGATTGGAAAGAACAGGACGGAGAAGATAAAGTATGGATAATGCAAAAGAAGGATTGATGATTCGGTAATTCGAAGATTCGATAATGGGATATAAAACTTTAAACTTCAGACTTAAAACCTTAGACTAAGCTATGAGCGCGCTCAGTGTCAGACACCTGCTGGGAATACAGAACATCACCCGCGATGATATTGAGCTTATTCTTTCTACTGCCGGCCACTTCAAGGAAGTGCTCAGCCGCCCGATCAAGAAAGTACCTTCACTCCGGGACATTACAATAGCTAATCTATTTTTCGAGAATTCAACAAGGACGAGGATATCCTTTGAACTTGCAGAGAAGCGTCTTTCTGCAGACATCATTAATTTTTCTTCATCATCGTCATCGGTAAAAAAAGGCGAAACCCTGATTGATACGGTCAATAATATTCTGGCGATGAAAGTTGATATGATCGTGATGCGCCATTCAAGCCCGGGAGCACCGGTTTTTCTATCAAAACATGTCAACGCGCAAATCATCAATGCAGGGGATGGAACGCATGAGCATCCTACGCAAGCTTTGCTTGATGCGTATTCAATTCGTGAAAAGCTGAAGCTGAAATCTTTCAAAGGTTTGCGAGTCGCGATATTTGGCGATATACTTCATTCACGGGTGGCGCTTTCGAATATTTTCTGCCTGCAAAAACTTGGAGCCGAAGTAATGGTTTGCGGCCCTCCTACCCTTATTCCCAGGCATATCGGTGACCTCGGTGTAAAGGTTGAATATAACGTTGTTGAAGCGCTGAAATGGTGTGATGTGGCCAACGTTTTGCGAATTCAGCTTGAACGGCAAAAAGGCCAATTTTTCCCTTCATTGCGTGAGTACGCTATTTATTACGGAATAAACAAGCAGCGTCTTGATGGGTTGAAAAAGGATATTGTCATCATGCACCCCGGCCCGATCAATCGCGGAATCGAATTATCATCGGATGTTGCGGACGATCCTAACCGCTCTATCATTCTGCACCAGGTTGAAAATGGAGTTGCTATAAGAATGGCCGTACTTTACCTGCTCGCAGGAAAAATCAGCGAAAGCCTGAATTAATAATGAGAATTGAAATTGATAGTGGATAATGAAAATCCATCGTCAATTGTCAATTGTATTATATCGTGGGTGAAATCTCAAAATAGTATCGCGTAAATACTCTCTATCCAAATGGGTGTATATCTCCGTTGTTGTTATTGACGCGTGTCCTAACATTTCCTGAACCGCGCGGAGGTTGGCGCCACCTTCAACGAGATGCGTAGCGAATGAATGTCGAAAGGTGTGCGGACTGATCTTCTTTTTTATCCCGGCCTCCTTTGCAAATTGCTTTATCAGCATGAACACCATCACGCGTGACAGTTTGCTCCCCCTTCTATTGAGAAACAGAAAGTCTTCAAATCCTTTTTTTACCGGGACGTGAGGCCTGACCTCGTTCTTATAAATGTTGATGTATTTAATCGCATCACCACCGATGGGAACCAGCCGCTCCTTGTCTCCTTTACCGGTGACCTTGATATAATTGAGATTCAAATGCAGGTGTGAAATTTTAAGATTAACCAATTCAGAAACACGCAATCCGCATCCATACAGGGTTTCAAGCATAGCCTTATTTCGCATTCCTTCCGGAGTGCTTAAATCAATAGCATTTATCATTGCCGTTATTTCTTCATAGCTCAACACATCCGGAAGTTTACGACTCAACTTGGGCCCTTCAAGCAACTGGGTTGGATTGGTATCCATCATGTCCTCCATCACAAGGAATTTGTAATACGCTCTAACTCCTGAAAGTATTCTCGCCTGTGATCTATCCTTCACTTCTTTCTCATGAACCCAGGCAATAAATTCCTGCAACTGCTCAAGAGAAACTTTGTCCGGTGCAGTTTTATACTCCTTCTCCGCCATAAACTCTGTGAGCAGGTTGATGTCATGCATGTAAGCATCAACCGTGTTCTTTGAAAGCGAGCGCTCAATTTGCAGGTACGACTTAAAACCTTTTATGCTGCTCTGCCAGTCCATGAAATAGTATTAATGAAACAAGAAAATTAACTTTAGCCACTCAGATGAAGATCATCATTATCAACGGCCCGAATCTTAATTTGTTGGGAAAACGAGAACCGGATATTTACGGTAAGGTTTCATTTGAAGACTATTTTAAGGAATTAAAGCATGAGTTCGTTGATGACACCCTCGAATACTACCAGAGCAACGTTGAAGGTGAATTGATCAATAAAATTCAGGAAGTTGGATTTTCTTATGACGGAATAATCCTTAATGCCGGGGGATATACGCATACTTCCGTTGCAATTGCCGATGCGGTTGCTGCTGTAAAAACCCCGGTAATTGAAGTGCATATCTCAAATCCCTATGCGCGGGAAGAGTTCCGGCAGAAGTCATTGCTTTCTCCTAAATGCAAGGGAATAATTGCCGGTCTGGGGCTGGCTGGCTACCGATATGCAATTCTAAGTTTCCATAAGAAGTAATCCCGGAAACTTTATTTCCAGATAAAACATTGGAATTCCAAGAGCTTATCCGCTAAATTGTCAGCCAATTATGCAAACATTTATTGCATGGCTTGAGAAACGCAAGGTGGTGAACTCACTGATAGTGATCGCATACATTGCGTTTATCATTGGGATGCATGATGTGTTCGTGAACATTTCCGTTTGGATCATGGACACTCTTACTCCCTCAAAATACAACCAGGGGGTGGCGATTGGCAGCACTTTAACGTTTATAGCGCTTGCGCTCTATCTAAGACGCAACTTCAAAAAGTACCCTGGAGGTAAAGAAATTAAGGTTGGGTTCTTCCTTGCAATGGCCAGCCTGATAGTGCTACACATGCAGGCGCTTTTTGTAATAAACATTGAAATAATTCATGCTTTCCAGTTCGGGTTTCTCGCGATACTGCTTTATCCTCTTACGCACAGCTTCGGAAGAACCATGTTCTACTGTACGCTGCTGGGTGTGGTTGATGAATTTTTCCAATACAGGGTTTGGCATTCTTTAGGGGCGGACTACCTCGACTTCAATGATATTATCATGAACCAGTTAGGCATCGGTGTGGCTATCGTTCTCATTAGTGTTTCTGGTGTGCAGCACAAACTGCTTTCCCTGTCAAACTGGTATAAATCACCGGTCTTCATTATTACTTTTTTGATTGCCCTTGCGATGATCGTGATGTATAAAACAGGTTTGGTTCAAACTTATTCAGAAGATACCAATAGTGCTTTGTTTGCTCTAAGCAAGTATCCTGAACCATTGCCATTTTGGTTAAAGCTCAGAACTTCTGAAATTATCTATCATGTTCTTACTCCCCTGGAAGGAACGATAATTATGACAACGCTGATCGGGATGTTCTATCTTTTTGACCTGCTCCTCAAAAAAAAACTACTGGCGTATCTTAAGCTAAATGTGATTGGTCTTGATTTTTTAAATAATCTCAGTGGAAGTTCTCCTTCGAAAGCTCACTAAACTTGTTTTTCCCTCTCATAAAGTGATCCCAAATTACACTTCCCTTGTAGAATCCCTTCTGATTCGGACCGTTGATTTTATTCCTGCCGACTAACTCCCTAACTGATTTTCTTTTTGAGATCAGGACTGGAAGGCGCATGATAAAATAAACATGCGCTCGAAAAATGGCTGCGTAATCGCGCCAATTCCCTGACAGCAATAGTTTGTAAGCTGAAACTATGTCAAGAATAAACCTAACGCATGTAATAAAAAATACTCTTTCTCCGGGAAGGTTTTTCACCAGTGTGCTCAGGTTGTTCCTGTAATTCAAATAAGTCTTCCTGGGATTTCCTTTTGGCAGGCTTCCTCCACCGACATGATAAACCACGGATTTAGTGCAGCAATAGATTGAATAGCCCGCATTCTTGATTCTCCAACATAAATCTATTTCTTCAAAATGGGCAAAGTAATCGGCATCTAATCCACCAAGTTTGTGATAAACATCGGCTTTCACAAACATGGCAGCGCCACTTGCCCAGGCTATTTCAATATCCTGGTCATATTGCCCGCTGTCTCTTTCCAACTCGTCAAAAAAACGCCCGCGGCAGAAAGCATACCCATGCCTGTCCAAAAAACCACCTGCTGCTCCTGCATATTCAAAGGAATTTTTATCGTTATATGCATGCATTTTTGGCTGGCAAGCTGCGATCCTTTTGTCATTTGTCATTAATTCAATCACAGGTTCAATCCAACCAGGGGTCACTTCCACATCCTGATTAAGAAGTACGTAATAGTCCGCTTCAACTTGCCTGAGCGCTACATTATATCCTTCAGCGAAACCTGAGTTTTTTTCAATTCGAATAATATTTACCAAAGGGAAATTCTGCTTTACAAATTCTACAGAATCATCAGTGGAAGCATTATCCGCCACATAAAATTTTGCGTTAGAATAAGTGGTCTTAAGAAGAGGGGGAAGGAATTGCTCAAGAAACTTTCTTCCGTTCCAACATAGGATCACAACGGCAACCGAAGGTAATTTGTCTTGCATTTGGCTCCGCAAACCTAAATATCAAATTGCACTTTTAATACCTGTTGGAACGTTTGCAAGTCGTTTTCTTTTCCACCTCCGATGTGACCAAAGCCAGTTGGCGGGATCTCTCAATATCGCCTTTTCCAATTCCCTGGTATGCAGTTCAGTTATTTCTCCATCAACTGTTACCTCTTCGCCCGTCAAAAGCGGAACAACATTTACATTATAGTATCCCCTTTTAATTCTTTGTATATCTCCAAAGACCACAGGAAGGCCGGTCAGTTTTGCCATACGTTCTGCTCCGCGGAAGACAGGTGTTTCCTGATTCAAAAAAGTAGTCCAATAACTTCGCAGCGAATTCGATGGTGTTTGATCTGTGATGAAAATATACAGCCTCGGTTGTCCATTGCTTTCCTTTAACATTTGACGCACCCGTGTATCAGGGATTAGCGACATTCCAAATTTTGCCCTCATTTCTCTCACCCACTTATCCATGCTTCTGTTTTTTAGCGGACGGTAAAAAGTTACAGAATGATGTTTTACGTTCAGGCTTGTTGATAATCCCGCCAGCTCCCAGTTTCCGCAATGACCAATTGTCGCGATAACACTTTTCCCTTGATTAAAATATTCATCCAGGATTTTTTTATTAGAAATAGTACACCTTTCCAAAATTTCCTC
>CAYOYI010000076.1:0-12480 GCA_964408105.1 uncultured Chitinophagaceae bacterium
AGAAGGGTGGAAAACAGTCGAAATTTATGTGAATGGTTTTTCAAGCTCGTTGCCGGAGGATGTACAATATAAGGCACTGAAGAAGATTCCGGGTTTTGAAGATGCCAAAATGTTCCGGCCGGGCTACGCAATTGAATACGATTTCTTCTATCCAACTCAACTCGACCTTTCCCTTGAAACCAAGCTCGTGAAGAACCTCTTTTTTGCCGGCCAGATCAACGGCACTACAGGCTATGAAGAGGCAGCCTGTCAAGGGCTTATGGCCGGAATTAACGCCCATCATGCTATAAATGACCAGGAACCCGTGGTTTTGGGGAGATCCCAGGC
This sequence comes from uncultured Chitinophagaceae bacterium, assembly GCA_964408105.1. Taxonomy (GTDB): domain Bacteria; phylum Bacteroidota; class Bacteroidia; order Chitinophagales; family CAIOSU01; genus BPHB01. The sequence goes on from CAYOYI010000076.1 coordinate 328, forward strand.
TTATATCGGGGTTTTGATTGATGATCTGGTGAATAAGGGTACCAAGGAGCCTTACCGTATGTTTACCTCAAGAGCAGAGTACAGAATTCTGTTAAGACAGGACAATGCCGACATCAGGCTCACACCTTTGGGAGCTGAGATCGGGCTTGCCGGGCAAGACCGAATGCACAGGGTAGAGGCAAAGAAAAAAGGGGTGGAGAGTATCATTAAAAAATTCAGGGAAACGGACGTTTCTCCCGATCTGGTGAATGACATGCTGGAGGAGAGCGGAACAAATCGCCTTAAGCAAAGAACAAAGCTTTACAACCTGATCACCAGGCCGCAGTTGAATACAGAAATGCTTCGAAGCCGAATACCTGATCTGGAGCGTTTTATATCAGATTTTCCCGTGGAATACGTTGAACAGGCTGAAATTGAGATGAAATATGAAGGATACATCAGTAAAGAGAAAGAATTTGTGGATAAGATGAACAAGTTGGAAGAGGTTCCTATCAGCGTGAATTTTGACTTTTCAAAATTAAAGTCCCTTTCGGCTGAGGCAAGAGAGAAGCTTACCCAGGTGCGGCCACACACCCTTGGACAAGCCAGTCGGGTGAGCGGTGTCTCTCCGGCAGATATTTCTGTGTTGATGGTTTATATGGGAAGATGAAAGCCCCGTTTGATGTTTGTCGTTTGTCGTTTGTTATTAGGCTTCTGCTACGCCTATTCAACTACAAACCACAAACCACAAACCACAAACTGCTCCATTGCCTATTGCCTGTTGCCTATTGCCTTTTAGCAAACTCCTGCGCCAACATTGTCGCTCCATCGGGGGGGCCGAAGGACGAAACCCCACCTAAAGTAGCAGAAGCCACCCCTCCGAACGAAAGCACACGTTTCACGGGGAACAAAATCACAATTGAGTTCAACGAATTCATTCAACTCACCAATCCTGCACAGGAAATAATCATTTCACCGGCAATTAAGCCGGAGCCGAAGATTTATACTCGGGCAAAGAAAATCGTCATTGACTTCAAAAAAGCTGTGCTCGACAGCAACACCACCTACATCATCAATTTCGGTGATGCGGTGAAGGATTTCAATGAGTCGAACCCGCTTCCGGGCTTCAGCTATGTGTTCTCAACGGGGGATGAGCTCGATTCCATTGCTTTCTCCGGAAAAGTGATGCTGGCGAAAGACGACCTGCCCGCAGAAAAAGTGCTGGTGATGCTTTACAAGCAGCTCGATGACAGCACGGTGATGCTCAACAAGCCATATTACTTTGACCGCACCAATGAGAGAGGGGAGTTCGACTTCCATCATATTAAAAACGGAACGTATAGATTATTCGCTTTGAAAGACGAGAACTATAATTTCCTGTACGACCTTCCTAACGAGCAGATCGCATTCATAGATACAAATTTTGTTGTACATGATTCGATAGGGGAGATCCGCCTGAAAATGTTTCTCGAAGACCGCAAGGGCACACTGCAGCGACTCTCTTATGATGAATCACGCAAGGGCGCCCTGCAACTGCTCTACTCACTCCCGGTGGACAGCATAGCAGTTAAATCGCCTCACGATTCGCTGCCTGTTGGGATGATTGATATAAACGAGGGCAATGATTCCATCATAGTGTGGTACACGCGCGCTCTGCCGGCTGATTCGCTGGTGATCGTAGTGAATGATACAATGAAGGAAACGCTCACCCTCAGAAATATTCCTGAAAATCTTGATTCACTGAAGGCCTCGCTCGGCAAGCCCGCACTGCTGCTGACCAAAGACCGCCTCATCAATCCCGATGGGGTGGTGAGGCTGAATTTTAATCACCCTATGGTGAAAGCTGACCTGGAAAAACTCATCATTGAGCAGGACAGCCCAGCGCTTGCGATCGCTGTTGACACCATAGTGCTGAGCAGGATGAGCATTGAGCTTGGCTTCAATCGGCAGCCGGGTGCGGATTACACGATAACATTTCCTGCCGGGATGCTTATGGACCATCTCGGGCAGGTGAATGATACCATTATTTGGAAGGGTAGGGTGCGCACGGCTGAAGATTACGGCTCATTGAAGCTCACCGTGACGGGCAGCCCGGAGCAGCATTACCTGCTGCAACTGCTCGACCGCAACGGAGCTGCCATTGGCGAACAATCGGCATTCAGCGGCAGCACCACGCTCGATTACAAGAAGCTGCGCCCCGGCTCCTATGATGTGAAGATCATTTATGACTCAAACAACAACGGCAAGTGGGACACGGGCAACTACCTGCAACGCATACAGCCTGAAAGAACCTACCGCCATCCCGAAAAGATTGGTATCCACGCCAACTGGGAAGTGGAGGTGGAGCTGAAGCTTGCCGGGGGAGTTTCAGATTTTTGATTTTAGATTTGGATTTGATGCGTCATTCCCGTGAAAACGGGAATCGCTTCAAATACACTAATCATAGATTTAAAAATTGAAAGGGGGAATTGTAGTATATTTAATGTAAGCAGGCTATGATGAGAGCTATTCTTATGGTGACATTTGTTTTAAGAGGATTGATGTCTTTCGGTCAGGACGGGAATTATAATTTGAACTTCGATGAGCCCTTTTATCTCGATCATCTTTCAATTGATACAAATAGTAATCCTGATAATGTTTGGCAAATCGGAAAACCGCAAAAAAACATCTTGAGCAGTGCCAAATCCATACCCAATGCCCTTATTACTGATACGGTGAATCCTTATCCTTCCAATGATACATCCATATTCGTGATTAAGAATTCAACAAGCTTTGGATTTCACATGGGTCACACCGCAGTACTTTCAGGCTATTACTCCGTGAATGCGGACTCTGCAAATGACTTTGGATTAATAGAGTTTTCTCCTGACAATGGAATTACATGGATTGATTTGCTGAATGATACAGTTTACTCTTCATATTATCAATGGATTTCACCGAAGCCGACACTGACGGGAAATTCAAATGGTTGGCAGCAGTTTTATGTACGTCTTTCAGATTTGGGTCCTCTTTTTAATATAAACTGGTATGGCGACACCGTACTTTACAAATTCACCTTTATAAGCGATAGCAATGCCGATAGCTTGGATGGGTTAATGTATGATGACCTTCATTTTGAAGATCGGGCTATGGGAATTGACGAGTTAAGCCTTAATTATATAAAATCGAGGGTACTCCCAAATCCTGCAACTAATGATTTTTCAATAGAATTTAATAATCCCTTCTTTTCATCCTTTAGTTTAATCGTTTATGATAATTCAGGGAAGTTTCTCTTTACCAGGGCGGGAATAATTGAAGACTACATTAAAATTCCGGCAGAGCATTTTAGTTCAGGAGTATATTATTACACGTTAACTAGCTTGGAGGATAAAAAGAGGGCGCTAGGTAAGATTGTTATTGAAAAATAGAATCCCCTCCTTCAACCCAATGCTAAGCCCGATTTGCAATTATTACAAGTCCCAAAGAGCAGGGTAACTGGGGATTCCTGCTTCCGCAGGAAAGACGTAGCACTCAACACCCAGGCTTCTTGTGCCTGTGATCGTTTTTAAGATTCTATCTTAACCAAAAATCTTTCCCAGCGGATTGCTTCGCTCATTCTTCGCTCGCAATGACGGGTTTTTATAAGTAACCACCACCCTCCTGCCTCCAGCGCTACCAAACAGAGCCACTGAGGAAACGAGGTGAGTACGCGCCTGATAATTTTTGATTTTAGATTGACGATTTACGATTTGAAATGCATTCAATCTAAAATCAAAAATTTAAAATCTAAAATTCCAAAATCACGCATCCTTGGTGCCTGCGCGCACGAGCACATCTTCGGTGTTGGGGTTTGAGAATTGCACCTGCGGCAGCGCGGGGTTGAGGCCCAGCCCTCCGAACACATCTTTATAGAGCGCGTTGCCCGCGAGGTTATAGCCGCTGGCGCACGGGCCGGTGGTGCCATCGGTGGTGCAGATGATGATGTTGTTGCCGCTGAGGTTGCGGATATACACCTCCATGTCTGACACGGGGGTGAAGCCGAATATCACGCTGCCATTGGCGGGCACGGTGAAGTTATTCAGCGTGTAGCCTTCGCTGCCCGAGCCGCCACCGCTGTCATCGATCATGCGGGCGGTTTCGTATTTGCTGAACAATATGGTGTCGGTGCTGGCATAGACGGACATGAGCGGGTCGAGCTGGTCTTTGAAGCCCTTATCGACCTCGCTGAAGAGCAGCTCTATCTCTTCGCGTGCAGCTTTGGCATCGCCCTGCTTTTCGCGGGGCACGCTGAAGAGGGCGAGGAAGGCGAGGCGCCTGGTGTTGAGGTCGTCAACATCGGCAGCCACCACCTGGTTGGCAGCGAGCAGCGCCTTCACGGGGTCGGCAATCTGGTGGATGAGCTCGGCCTGCGTGTTGAGGATGCCGTCACGCGACTGCACCACCTCGGTCTTGGTGAGGTCAACCTTGCGCACCATGGCGGTGTCGCCCAGCCCGGCATAGTAGCCGGTGAGGCCGCGCGCCACATGCAGCACGCTCTCCTCGAGGGCGCTCTCGGCAGCGGCCTTGGCCTCGGTGTAGCCCGTGTAGTCGGTGTTGGCGATGACATCCTGCGCGGTGATGCCCGCAATGGATGTATCGAGCGTGGTTTTGATGGTGGCGAAAATGGGGTTCACCGCCAGCGTGGCGGCATTCACGCCAAGGAAATGAGTCACCTTGAGATACATGCTGAATTTGTCTTCCTGACGGTCGTTCATGGTGTGGTGGTTTTATGGGTTAAAAAAATGAATGAACGGCACTAAGGTAGATGGCGGCCTGAGGCAGGTCAAAATTTATTTATCAACATTTAATAACATTCAATTTTAGTGTTTTTTAATCCTTTTTGACAGCATCTTCATCCGTTTTGACAACTGTTTCATCCATTACGACAACTTCTTCATCTATTCCGACAATGTTTTCATCTATTCTGACAGCGTTTTCATCCTTTTTGACAACGCTTTCATCCTTTTTGACAACATTTTCATCTGTTCAGAAATTGTTTTAAACTGTTTAGACATATAAATTATCTTGGTATATGGAAAAACGACTTGTGCTGCCGGATAAATCAATAGTGGCAGCGCCTGAATGACAACCACCAGTCACTAAACAACTATTTCTATGATAGAACTACAGATCAGTGAGCTTGTGAAGACAAAAGGCTTCAAAGCTCCCTACCGCAGGTTTGCGCAGGCCGGCATCAGCAATAAGGCGGTGCAGGGCTACCTCACCGGCAAACGCACGAAGCTTAACCTCGAGCATATCGAGATCATCTGCACGCTGCTGCGGTGCACCCCCGACAAGCTGCTGGCATGGACGCCCAGCGAGCCGGCTGATGACTACCCCGAACACCCGCTGCAGCCGCTGCGCAAGAAGCCGCTGCTGAATGTTGATGAAGCCCTCAGCAAGCTGAGCCCCGATGAGATCGAGCGGAGGCTGGGAGGAATTTGAGTATTTTTAGGGGAGTCGTTTTTAGCCGCCCGGATGGGGTGGCTAAATATAATTGGGTTTAGCAGATGTTGTAGAAAATGCTGGTTAAGAGTTTCAATTTCAGTTTATCGGTCATTGCCGTTATTTTTTTCTGCCATCCCGCTCGGGATCTAGAATGAACATTGCCACATGCCTCCCGGTCCCGGGTCCAACGGATCCATCCTCAATCGCGCACCAACGTATATCTTTTAAGTTGCGGACCTCTGCCCCTAATTCTTCTAATAGCATTAGTACCCATTTGTCAATCGGATAAACCAACACCACTAATTTCCCTTTTTTGTACTCCTCTATGCACTTCCTTGCCCATGCTGTTGGTCCCTTCTTTTTGCGGTCCACCTGGCAGGTGTAGGATCCAAAAGGAGGGTTTACATAATTCCGGTTGCCCCATTCGCAGCGTAGCCCGTCAAAATCTTCCGGTTTAGGATACGGGCATGGATCGAAGTCAAATTGAAATTCATCTTGTAATCGCTTCATTAAGTCGGGAGGCGTTAGCCAGTAATGCTTCCCATCTGCTTTATTTCCATTTTCAAATGCCATCGCTCAAAAAAAATAACTGGTTTCGTTCATTGATTTCCATTCATTACTAATTTCCCGCACATTCCTACAACATGCGGTTAAAAAAACAGCTTCGTTCCTCAGCCGATTTTTTACCCGCCTTGACGTTAGCAAACATTTAAAACTGAGGAACCACATCTACTGAAGTATGACAGACGATGAACTTATTGATAAGTGGGTTAGAGAGAATTTTGCGGACAGAAGCGGTGGATTTTTTGTAGAACAGATTGCTCTATCCAAACAGGACCTTGAATAGAGAAGAAGCAAAAGAATTTAATCGCCTATTAGGATTAATGGAGAACTACGGAATTTTAGAAAAAGCAGATAAACCCATTTCTTCACATACAAAATATTGGTTTCAGAAAGGAAATAAATTCTCTGAAATTATTAATACTGGAGGATGGATTGAATACAAGAAATTATTAGCAGAAATAGAATTGGAAAAGCTGGGAGAAAAGGCAGAACAAAAAGAGCTAAATCGGTTGCAACGAGAGAACCTCATTGACGATAATGAAAGACTTCGTTATGAAAAAACTATCAGAGGTTTAAATGAACAATTATTATGGTTTAATCTATTAAGAAATTATTGGTGGCTAATTGCTTTGGCTTTAGCAATCGGACTATTTCTCGGAGCATCTGGAGAACAAAAATTACATTTATTAGAAAACCTATTGGGAATCCAGTAGAACAAAGTGAACAATTGATAACTTATGAAGAAGTTACTTGCTTTAATTCTCATTCTTTATTCGTTGCAGGCGTTAAGCCAGAATCAACCTCTGATAGATTCTATCAACAAGGCTTATCTATATATGGATGTTGAGGGCGATTACAATAAATCTTTTTACATTTTAAGAGATGCTTTTAATGAGGTTTTAAATACTTATGAAAACAGCACACCTCCAATTGAAGTGCTAAACAATTTTTTAAGAGCAGGCAGCAAGTACCTTAAAGTATTTCACCAATGTTCAAAGGAAGAATGGGAAACGTCAGAGCGATGTACCGAGTGGAGTACTAATAGACACGTTCTAATAACATTAATAAGCATGGCTTATGAATGGAGAGCACAAATGAAATTTGAAAAACACGATGCCTTTGGAGCAAAGTCTGATTGGGAAGAAAGTATAAAAATCTCAAATTTTGATAATCCGGGTAATCTATTCGACTCAGAAAGATTTAAAGCCACGTACTACAACATTGGACTTTGTGAGTTCAACATGCAGAATTATGAAAAGGCTTGTTACGCTTGGAGCAAAGCGGGTGAACTCGGTTATGAAAAGGCTTATGAAATGATTAAAGAACATTGCTACAATTATTCAAAATAGAAAAGAGAAAAACGTTTGCTAACAAGTCGCTAAAGAATAGCGGGCAGATAATCGGAAAACAAAATCTAAACACTCTATACAATCACTTCCTCACCCGTTTTCTTATCAAAGAAGTGATATTCGGTGAGGTGGTATGAGGCGTTGGGGTTCACCTTGATGATCTTTTTATATTTCCAGCTCCAGCGGTGGCGGATGGAAGGCAACCCTTGCGTGAGGAATGCCGCGATGAACGGATGCGCGGTGATGCTCAGGTGATTGCCCTTGTCCATGAGCGCTTCAAAGTCGCGCTGCAATATGTCGGTGATGAGGATGGAGGCCTCGATCTGGCCGCTGCCGTGGCAGGTGGGGCACACTTCCTGCGTGGCAATGGTTACTTCAGGCCTTGCACGCTCGCGGGTGATCTGCATCAGCCCGAACTTGCTGAGGGGAAGCACGGTGTGGCGTGCGCGGTCACTCTTCATCAGCTCGCGCACATGGCTGTAGAGGTTTTTCCTGTTGTTCGGATTGCGCATATCAATGAAATCAACCACGATGATGCCACCGAGGTCGCGCAGGCGCAACTGGCGCACCACTTCCTTTGCCGCTTCTTTATTGACGTTGAGGGCGGTAGTTTCCTGGTCAGCGCCCTTGCCGAGCTTTTGCCCGCTGTTCACGTCAATCACGTGCATCGCCTCGGTGTGTTCGATTACGAGGTATGCACCGCCCGGTATGGTCACTGATTTTCCGAAGAGTGATTTTATCTGCCTCGTGATGCCATAATGGTCGAAGATGGGGCGCGGTGCCTTGTATAGCTGGACGATATTCTTTTTCTCCGGTGCGATCTTCTGGATGTATTCGTCAATCTCATCCTTGAGCCCGGGGTCATTCACCGCCACGCTGTTGAATGAAGCATTGAGCATGTCGCGGAGGATGCTTGATGTCTTGCGTATTTCGTTGTGAATCTTCACCGGAGCCACTGCACCCTTCAGTTGCTTGATAATGGATTCCCACTTTTGAACAAGGCTGCTGAGATCATCATGCAGGTCGGCAGAGCTTTTTCCTTCGGCCACCGTGCGCACCACCACACCGAAATTTTTCGGCTTGATGCTTTCCATCAGTCTTTGCAATCTCTTCCGCTCTTCTTCAGAGGAGACTCTTTTTGAAACACCGATTGAATTCGTCATCGGCAGCAGCACCAGGTATCTTCCCGGCAACGAGATTTCACAAGTGAGCCGTGGGCCTTTCGTGCTGATAGGCTCCTTGAGTATCTGCACTAAAATAGATTGCTTCGCCTGCAGTACGTCATTCACCTTGCCGGTCTTCACGATTTCCTGCTCATACTTCAGGTCATTGAGGTTGATGTATGATTCATCAGCCGCAATGGAAGTCTTCACGATCTTGTTGAGCGTTCTGTATTGCGGGCTGAGATCGGTGTAATGCAGGAAGGCATCCTTCGTGTAGCCGACATTCACAAATGCCGCATTCAGGCTGGGCGCCAGCTTTGATATTTTGCCGAGATAAATATCTCCTACGCTGAAATCAGACTCGCCTTTCTCGTGGTGAATCTCCACGAGCGCTTTGTCCTCGAGCAATGCAATGTCCACCTTTTCGGGAGTTGCATTCACAATTAATTCCCTATTCACTTTTAATATACAGTTTTAGCAGATGCCCAATTCAGCGGTGCGAAAGTGGCATGGTTTGCACTTTCAGCATCGCAGCATGGATAACTGCCTTGTTAAGTGGGAGAAACGGGATAGATTGACCGGACGAAGATTATCTTATCTTCTTCTTGTGCCTGTTCTTGCGCAACCTCTTTTTCCTTTTGTGGGTTGCCATCTTGTGGCGCTTTCTTTTTTTACCGCTTGGCATAGGTTCGTTTTGTTTAGGAATTCTTTAGTTTCAAAATGTAGTTGTCAACTTCTTCCGAAAAACCGGGGCTTTTCACGATCGTTTTGCATTTTTCAAGCATTTCGATCGCTTTTGCTCTCTCACCGAGGCTTTCATAAGCTTCGGCAAGGTAAAGATACGCCTCAGCATTCAGCGAATCTAAAGAAAGAACTTTTTCCAACCGTTGCACGGCCTTGTCAAATTGACCCGACACTATCCCGTATCTCCCTAAAATTAAATTAGCCGTTATATTGTCGGGGTCTTTGTCCGTTATTTCTCTGAGTATCATTACGCCATTCATTACCTGGTCGGTTGGGCCCTCCAGGTAAACGATGGCCATATTCATTTTAGCTTCTGTGTTTTCAGGATTCAGCTCTACCGCCTTTTTGTAGGATCCTATTGATTGCGAAAGCAGGTGTTTGTTCAGCGCCTGGTCATCAGTGGCGAAGGCGACACTGTAAAAACCCTGCCCAGCCAGCACCCAGCTCGAATCGGTATTTTCAGCCTCGGCAATATCTTTTTGATAGAAAGCCGACAGGATATGAAGCCTGTTGCTTTGCAGAAATGTTATTAATTGTGAAAGCTTCTCTGACTTTTCACCTGCCTCAAGCGACATTGCTTCGACCTCAAGCTGCTTGAAAGTTGGCAGTGAATCGGCAGGCAGCCTGGCAAGCTCCTCTTCCTTGAATTTTGCAAAATCAAACGTATCGGCTGTTTCGACTGCTACCGATTGCTCCTTTTTTTCGGACGATTTCAGAGGTCCGAATAAGTAAAGGCTTGCAGTTAATAGGATGCTTGCTGCAACGAGTGTGATCTGTCCGGGGGTCATTCGCTCGATTTCTTGGGCTGCTTCACAGCCTTCTTCACAGCATCCGCAAAAACTTTGGCGGGTTTGAATACGGGAATGTAATGTTCGGGTATCTCAATAGCTACGTTCTTCTTGATGTTCCTTCCGATCTTTTTTGCTCTTTTCTTCACCACGAAACTTCCGAATCCTCTCACGTAGATATTCTCGCCTTCCTTAAGTGAGTTCTTTATTTCCTTGAAAAACGATTCAAGCGTAACCAGCACGTCAACCTTGGCGATGCCGGTGCGTTCCGAAATTTTGGTGATGAGGTCGGCTTTTCTCATAGCGTTACTAAAAAGAGTTATGCGTAACTATTGGGGGCTCAAATTTGATAAAAATTTTCTAAATAAAGAACTATTGTATTTTTTACCGCCATGAATTTCGGTTTGGGGTATTTTCGCCTTCATGCGGAAAAAGGAGTTCTCCGTCAAATTATTAAGGTGGCATAAGACCATTGACCGGCCCCTGCCCTGGAAGGAAGAACGCGATCCATACCTTATCTGGCTTTCCGAGATCATCCTGCAACAGACGCGTGTGGAACAGGGTTTGCCATATTATTTGAAATTCAAAACCCGGTTTCCCAATGTCAAAAGCCTTGCAAAAGCAAAAGAAGATAAAGTGCTCAAGCTGTGGCAGGGATTGGGTTATTACACCCGTGCAAGGAATCTGCATCATACGGCTAAATACATTCATCAGCAACTCAACGGAAAATTCCCGGACAAATTTGAAGCCATCAGGAAGTTGAAAGGTGTTGGCGATTATACTGCTGCTGCCATATCATCATTTGCTTTCGATCTGCCATACCCCGTTGTAGATGGAAATGTATATCGCGTGCTGTCAAGAATATTCGGAATAAAAACTCCCGTTGATTCGCCAAAAGGGAGGAGGGCGTTCAGGCAGCTTGCTGAAAGATTGATTGACAAAAAATTACCCGCGAATTACAATCAGGCCATCATGGATTTTGGTGCGATTCAGTGCGTCCCAAAAAATCCCAATTGCGGCAGATGTCCTTTTAAAAAGAATTGTTACGCTCTGAAAAATAAATTGATTGCAAAGCTTCCGGTGAAAGAAAAGAAATTAGTGAAGAAGCAGCGGTATTTCCACTACATCGTGATTAATGATAACGGCTCTATCTATCTGACCAAACGAAAAGGCAAGGACATCTGGAAGAACTTGTATGAGTTTCCTATGATTGAAGGTGAAGATATACTGTCGTTAAAAAAATTGAAGCTCACCCGGTTCTGGCAAAACCTGTTCGAGGACTCAGAATTAATTGTCGTGAAGGAGTCGGGCAGCTTTTCACAAACACTTACCCATCAAAAGATTCAAGGTTTATTTTTAGAGGTATCGGTGTCGAAAGGACTAAGAGTTTCCAATGATCTGATCAAAGTAGCTCCACATAAGTTTGGAGACTATGCGTTTCCGGGCGTTGTCAGAAAATACCTGGAATCTAAACTGTGAGGCCTAACGCTGAATGACAATCTTCCCGGATGCAGCCAGTTGCCCGCTGTTGATCAGGCGGTAGAAGTAACAGTCGTTTAGTAGTTGTGTGGTTTCTATTGAAAACTGGCGGTCTGGCAAATTGGCAACTCTTATCACCTCGGCTCCCAGCAAATCATAAATCACGAATTCCGCCTTATCCAAAACGATGTCCGGACCTATATGGATAAACGCTTTGTCCTGGGCGGGATTAGGGAATAGCTTCACATGCACATCATTGAAAACCTTCCCGGGAAGTATTCCAACAGGAGTTTCTGATTTGGTAAAAAAGATGTAGGAAACAAACATTTCATCGGTGGTTTTCAAGCCAAATCCCACAGTGTCTCCGGTATTATTGTTGAAAGTAGCTTCATGAATCAGGCCAATAGTCTGATCAACCGAAAGCGGTGGGTCAAAGTAGCGAAGCGGTGGATGCTCCCAATCATAAAATCCCTGATCAAACTCATGCCTTACGTTATAGGAACCATTGTAAATGATCTGACCTTTTGTTCCATCCGGATTCCTTAAAAAAACATTGTAGTCCTTTCCAATCTGATGAGTGTGCGCCTGAATGCTCCACAGATTCCAATAAAAAGTTGAGTC
>CAYOYI010000077.1:0-12410 GCA_964408105.1 uncultured Chitinophagaceae bacterium
TGGTGAACGTGAGCGCGCGATAGCGTTTCAGCACGTAATTCATCTGCGGATAAATTGCCGGAACATACACCGGCAGCACGGAAGCCATGAATCCATCAAGGTTCACTTCAGCACCGGGACCGTATGTTTCGAGCACGCTCTCCCGCGCATCGGCATACATTTCATATTCTAATCCTAAATACTCATCGGTGACTGCACCAGTGCTCCCATCAACCACTTTGCCCGAGTTGTCGAGATAGCCGCCCGGATCAGTTTTGTAAAAAAACTGCTGCCCGGAAATCGGATTTTCAGAATCGGTTTCCTGGAAAATATGCACGGCTTTTTGTTTGCCGTGCATGTTGTTCAGTTGAACCGTGAACCCCTGCGATACTGTTGCCTGCTTTTCATAATAAAAAGGCAGCAGCGGCACCTCTTTCGGATTGTAAGAGATTTGTGATTGCGCGGTGCGAGTCGGGAAATCGCGCGCAGTGTAAAATTCATTGATGGTAAAACCTGCCGCGTTGTGCACCACGTTATCATTGGGCAGGTTGCGCACTTTCACTTTGCTGTAGCCAATGCCTGCTCCCGGAAAGAAAATTTCCCCCACCGGACCCGTTTGATACAAGTTGAGATCAATGGAAAGCGGACGCTCGATGCTGTAGCGGGTTGGAAGCTGAAACGGATTTTCATCGCCACCGGTGCGCGGTTCCCATATCGCAACTCCGCTGCTGATTTCCATATCGTGCCCGTTGATATTTTCGACAGTGGTGTAAAAATATTCCGTGCCGTAAACCGATTCCGGAGCAGAGCGTGCCGTCATCCAATCCCATCCATCGCTGATGGTGATTTTTTTCACGCGCGCACCACCACCGAATTTTTTGAGGTCGGGAGAACAAAGCCTGACTTTGCTTTTTCCGGGTGAAAAATTCTGTGCGTGACCACGCTCCGCGAGGAATGTGTTCGCGTCTTTGAAAAATTCTCCTATTGCTTCGATCATGTTCACGGCTGCCTGCGCGAACGCCATCGGGTCGGAAGTGGAGCCGGGGTCGCCATAAATCATTTCAGGCATGCCGGTACGAATTTTCTGCCACGCGGCTTTTGCGAACGGATGAACGCCATTGGGTGAATCATCGAAAGCCACGCCATCGCCATTTGTGATTTTCGGAATCTTGAACCAAGCATATTCATAATTGCCATCCTCATCTTGTGGTCCGCAAAATCCGTAATCGCTACTGTAAGGGGTAAACCGCACCGGGGTGAATCCGTCCACCTTTTCTTTCTTCGGCTCTTCACCCGCCTTCGCAAGATTCATTTGGGCGCTGAAATACAATTCTTCTATCCCGTCAAAATACCTTCGCAACTCATTTGCGTCAGAAGTTGGGCGCTTGAGTTTGAACTTGGCATAGTTGTGTACGCGATGACGGCTGTTTGAGCCGCTCCTCTCAAATACATCCACCATATTATCATCTTCGCTGGGAGGGTTTGTTTTTCTCGCTTCATCGGTCATCGCTTCGATGCTGTATATTTCCATCGCGCGCTTGTCCTGCACGTAGGCATAGTCATCCGATTCATAATAGACCGTTATTCTGCTGCCTTGCGGAGTTTGAATTTCGGTGAGCAGCCATGCGGAAGCGAATGAATCGGCAACCGTTTTCTTCAGCCCGGCATAGCTTGCCACATCATCGCCCGCTTCTTTGTTGATGTAGCTGCCCCAGCGGTCAACATGCTTTGGATGATAGGAAGGGTTTTTTTCGCTGTAAAAAAATTGATATGGACTGCGTGCCCCTTTTTCAGAATTGCCGTAAGTAAAATACAAACCAGTTAAGGTGAGTTTGCCGGATGTCGCAGAGTTGGGCACACCGGGGCACAACGAGTAATTATATTCAAACACCACTTTTTTCAGCGGGATGGCGCGCTCCGCTTTTTCGATACGCTCACTCTTTGCAAAGAGTTTAATAGAATCGAGGCGCATCATCGAATTTGCCAAATCCCGTCCGCCATTTTCATCGAGCACACCGAGTGCATCACTGCGCTTTGAGTAGAAAAATTCAGCGACATAATTGCGTGTTTCAATAGAGTGAACGTTCCAGATTTCTTTTTCTCCATAACTATAATGCGCCATGTTATCGCGGTCATCGGTTTTGTTTTTTTCCTGGTAGGTAGCTTTGTTTTGTTCGTATGGAGTGCGCCATTTATAGAGCGGATTGCTCAGCGTGTAGTTGAACTTCGTGTAGTTCCCAAAATCATCCGGTGACGGACCATTACCGGTAAGGTCAACATAATCATCGCTGAGGACACTGGTAAGCAGCCACGCATACGCATAGGCGGGAGTGGTTTCCGATTGGAAAAAATGGTCGTTGCCATTGCGATTGCGAATGGAATTTTCTCCGGGCGAGTAGGTTACTAATTTATGATCATCCACTTCGGCATCGCTGCGGCTGATATTGAAAGTGACATCTTTAGACGTAATGTTGTAAGCCGGTATGCCATACACGAAGCGCGCGCCATCAGTGCGCGTTACCGTGATTTGGCTGACGTGGTCGTCTTTGCGATAACCGGTGTTACGTGCGAAAGTTCTGGGCGCAATGTCACCAGGAACATCAGGATTGTCGGCAATTACCGGAGAAACTCCGAATGGGTATGTCTTGATAAATCTGTCAACGGCATGATGCACGGCATCATTTGCTTTCAAGGTGGCGAAATGCACATTACGCGGCTCGCGATTTTTTTTCAGAAAGTCTGCGGCATTGTAAAGCAGGGGAGACCTGCCTGTGAAAAGCGCCCCCGTGGTGCCGTCATTGCGCACAGCACAGTAAACAGGCAGAGAGCCTCCGATATTGGTGTATTGAGCACGGTTTGCCATACCGGTTGCTTCGCCCATATTTTTAAAATATACCGGCTCATATTCGGGCTGACCTGAGGTTGCTTTGAAGCCAAGCGGGTTGGAAAAGCTGTTGCCCTCTTCCCAGTTTTTACTTTCGCTATGCGTGAAAATCACTTTCACATCCATACCAACTTTTGAAAGTTGCCCGATGCCAGCTTCGCCACCTACATTCACAGCCGTGTTGTTCTCATAATTATATGGGTCGCGCAAGATGCCGATGTCGCTACGGAAAGGCCGGAAGCTGCCACCCACGCCCTGCCCCGTTACAGCGTAAACATCATGCGTGAACTGCGCCACCGGCAAGTTGGGCAGTTCAGCGCGGAATGCGCGGTCTTTCTCGCGGTTGAAATCGAGTACGTCTGTTTTCTGAGTGGAATTGTGCGCATACATATAACCATAAGCAGGCAGCGACACGCGATTGGATGACAAGGATGTGCTTGAAAAAGAGCCTTTCACATTTCCGCTCAGGTGCAGGAGCGTGACTTCACCGCCCAGCTTGAAAGAATATTCACCTGCAACGGTGTTCTGCGGCATATCAATATTGGGGTTAAATGACGGTGAGAAAAATGAAACGGGGAATTTGAAATTCACATCCTGTCCGCCTTCGCGCTTGGCGCCTTCGTTTGGCACTTCCTGCGCTCTTTTCCGGCTCACGCCAAACTGTGAGCTGAATGCGAGGCTTTTCATTCCTTCGCGCGAGTTCACATCAACCGAGAGACCACCACCCAGCTTTGAGGAGTATTCGCCTGATCTTATTTTCGCGCTGAGCGATGCACCGCTGCTGAATGATGCACCGGATTTATTGCTTACGGCAAACCCTGTTGAGAGTGAACCGTTCATATTGAAGTCGCCCGATGAGCCGGAGACTTTCAGCGTCTGTGTCTGGCCCATGCCAAGTTCCCACCCATCGTAATTATTGTAGCCGATGCTGAGGCTTGCGGTGGGTCCGCCTGCTGCCGAAACTGCGCCACCAAGATTTGCACCAGTGTATTCCATGCCAAATTCCAATTCTGTATTAATGCTTGTCTGTGGTTTGATGTACATTTCTTTTTCAACTTCATCGCCATTGAAGTCATCAGGCAAGCCGCGCACCTGCCGCGAAATGGAGCCGATATCCAGATTCCATCCAAGCCCTACACAGCTTGCTTCTTCCTCCATGCCCACGCCATTGCTGCTATAGCTGATGGAAACCGGATATCCGCCAACATCAAGCAACGGAATGTTATAGCTGAAATCGCCCGTGAAGAGATTGACCATCTGCTGCTCGCCTGCCTGCGCTGCGGGTTGCACTTCAGGAATGGACGGCCCGCCCGTAAGTGCGTAGCTTGTAACTGGTTGAATCAGCTCAAACAGTTGAATGCTAACTAACAGCAGCGCGATTTTCTTCGCATGTCTTCTTACGGTTTGCATCATTGCTATTGAATGAATTTGAATCGTACTTTGGAAATATTTCCGTGAATGTCGGTCACCTGTAATTCGTAAAACTTTCCGCTCTCCATCTTGCCAATGCTGCTTACATCAATGCTGAAGTAATTCAACCCATATCCGACATCAAGCACTTGTTTGCTTACTGCCTGCATCCGTGGGTCGAGCACCTGGTAGCCGATTTGGTCTTGTTGAAGGTTATTGACATAGACGAAACTCATCTTGCCGTCATCAATCACGCTGTAGTTGCCGCCTGTTTGCGTTTTCAGTTCCATGTAAGGAATGCCGGGAATGGGTTTGTTCTTTACCGAGGTCTTCTTTTTTTCAGTAGTGTCTTTAGCGATAACAGGAATTTCCTTCATGAAAACAAAATCCCACACCTCGCTGGTGGCAACGGTTTGGTTATTCACTTCCGCTGAAGCTTTCCATGCGTATTTTTTACCATCCCTCAAATTGCGCGCGTTAATTCCATACTGTACGATGGGAGCATTGATTCCCTTCATTTCATAAAACGGAGGATTAGTTTCCACAGCGCTCAATGTTGTTTGTATGAATTGCAACTCATAAATAGTGAGGGTGTAAGTGAAAGTCTGCCCGTTGTTGGGAACGGGCGGCAGCCAGGTGAAGTAAGGATAATCTTCACGAACGGTGTCGCCATCTTCCGGTGAAATCAAAACCGGTGGCGTGAAGAAATCCACCGAAAAAAATATGCAATTGGAGCCGAGGTCGGTAGTGTCGTACTTTGAAAATGCCTTGATGCAAATTTCATAATCCCCGGCAGGCAGCCCGTTGGTTTGAATGGCGTACTGGCGCAGGTCGGGGTCTTCATATAATGTTGTGAACGGGTCTAATCCCACATAATACTGTGTGCTGAAAGTCGTGGTGCCTCCGGCAAGCAAAATGGGTTGCGACACGGTTTCATATATTTTGCCTCTTTTTGCTTCAGTAACCAACCCGTAAAAGAACACATCCATCGGCTGGTTGATGGTATTGTTCACCACCACTTTCCATTCATCCCTGCGCGATAAGGTGTAATCACTTGCCGGGATGATGGTGATTTGAATGACTTGTGCAGGAGCTTGTATTAGCACAAACAGAATCAGTTGGAATGCCATAAAAATCGCTTTCTTATTCATGGCACTTTCTTAATCAGGGAAGTTGCGCAATCTCCGCATTGAAATTCAATGGCGCTGATCTTATTTATCCCATCGTATGCAGAGAGAAAAACCGGCATCAGCATGAAAGCGATACAGGTAAATAAAATAATCACCATAGAACAGGCGGTTAGGGTCGGTACAAATCTGATAAAGTATCTGGAGGCTTACAAATTGAAATTTTCATTTTTGTGATGAATTTGGTGTAAACTTCGAAAATGAAGTATAGTAAGGCATTTGCCCTGTTACGCGGGATTTCAAAGGAACAGCTAAAGTCACTATTGGGAGCTGTTAAGAACCACAAGCGACCGGGGCTGAAGAAATTGTTTCTAACACTAACGGAAGCGTTGCCGGAAGGCGAGCCCGAATCAGCAGAGGTGTTTAAGATCGTATTTGGCAAAAAGTATGGTAAAAAAGAAGACTACCTTTTGAGAAATGAATACCGCCTACTATACGCCTGGATGCTGGAGGAGTTATGCCAGGAAGGTGGACAGGACAAAACGGATGATATCTCAGTAATTAAGTTTCTTCTTGTGAGCCGGATATATGATTTGTTCGAAGAAGAGTTTAATGCGGCATGGAGGAAGAATACGGAGAAAGAAAATGTAACAGTCCTGTTGCTGCTCAGTGATCTGAATATCGAATATCATTTATCGGGGAAAGCACAAACTTTGCAAAACGCAATTACCACCGCAGATTTATGCAAACAGCGGATTGAGTTGCTCAAAACCGACTTTTTGAGGAAAGTACGAACGGATGAAGTAAGGCTCAAGATGGCAGAGAGAGTTACTTCTGCTTACAAAGACAATATGCCATCGGCATTTCTATTGACAGTGAATCTGGAAGAACTGGAAGCCAGCGATTCATTTGCACAGTACTTACGTACCAGGGCGCAGATCAATTTTGCGAGAGGAGAAGAAAAAATCAAGCTGATTAAAACCATTTTATCAAGGAAGGAAATACTCCACAAGTATGAGAATAACCCGGAAGAAGCTACCTGCAGGTTTCTGATCAATCTGGCGCAGGAGCATTATTTTACTTCCAATTTTTCGGATGCCGTAGCTTTTTACAAAAAGGCATTCGGATTTTATGATAAGGTTTCGCTTCCAGTAAAGGAAGTTTTAGTCATTAATTACGTGCTGGCATTAATGCGCAATCAGCGATATAGCGAAGCCGCGCACCTGGCGATGACCAATGACTCTTTACTGCTAAAAAGCAAAATTCTCGGCAGTCGCTCCCCTTTTTTATTAGCGGCACTTAACTTGTATGAAAGAAACCCTGAAGGGGCGGAAAAATTTGTTGATTTGGAAAGTAAAAACGAGGGTTCAGAATTTTACTTTCATATGCGCCTGGTGCTTTCTGCCGTCTATTATCTGAGAGGCAACTTGGATTTAGCTATTCGGGAGTCAATTAATGTTGATCAGGCGGTAAATTACGAGCTAAATCATGAGCCAACCCTTCAAACAAAAGTCAGCAAGCCCATAGTGTCGTTATTTCGGAGGTTTTATTTGACTTGGCAACAAATTCCTGGAAATGACAGAAGCAAAAGTTTTGAAAAACTCAAAAATGAAGTTCAACAATCCATTAATGCATTTTCGGATCAATCGCCAAACTCCATATTGACAGAGTGGTTAGTGCAAGAAATAAATGGAATGTTAAACCCGGGTAAAAAGAATAAGCCGCTTCCGTAAGATCTTGCGGACCAGAAAACGCTGGTCATGTTTTTAAAATAAAACGGTTCCGGCAACAAGCCGAAACCGTTTCATTGTCGGGGCGGCAGGATTCGAACCTGCGGCCTCCTGCTCCCAAAGCAGGCATTCTAACCGGGCTGAACTACGCCCCGAGCGGGTATTTAACTTTGTCAGGTGAAGCGGAGAGAGAGGGATTCGAACCCTCGCAACACATTTCTGCGTTGACAGTTTAGCAAACTGCTCCGTTAACCACTCCGGCATCTCTCCGAGCCGTGGCAAATTTAATAAAAAGAGCGTCATAGCCGGTTTATTCTTGCTTGCGCTTTTTAAGTAATTTCATCTGCAATAATTGATTTTTTAATGGTCAGATGGAACCAACATTTATTTATGACTTCTTTGCGTTTTTGAACATGTTGGTTTCATCACAACAATATCAATGCCGGGCATAGCCAAAATTCTTAATTACATCAACGGGAAATTCATTCCTCCTTCATCGGGTAAATATGTTGATAACAACAATCCGGCAACCGGAGAAGTTTATTCAGTGATCCCTGATTCTGATGGTGAAGATGTAACCCGCGCAGTAAAAGCGGCTGAGCAGGCATTCGGAGAATGGTCAACATGCGGAAGGGAACGGAGAGCAAAATTCCTCAACAGAATTGCCGACCTGATTGAAAAAAAACTTGAACAATTTGCGCAGGCAGAAACTGCTGACACAGGGAAACCGCTTCATTTATCAAGATCAGTGGACATTCCAAGGGCTGTGAGCAACTTCCGGTTTTTTGCATCAGGGATTCTGCATTTCCCTTCAGAGTCCCACCACATGGAAGGAGTAGCAATTAATTACACTTTACGGCAACCTTTGGGCGTTGCAGGATGCATCTCTCCCTGGAATCTTCCACTTTATTTGTTTACCTGGAAAATCGCCCCAGCCCTGGCTGCCGGATGTACTGTTGTCGCAAAGCCTTCCGAGATAACACCAATGACTGCATTTATGCTGGCAAAAATTTGCGAGCAAGTGGGGCTACCTCAAGGTGTGCTGAATATAGTTCATGGCTACGGGAATAAAGTTGGTCAGCCAATTTGTGAGCATCAATCGGTCAAAGCCATTTCATTCACCGGAGGAACGGCAACCGGAAAGATAATTGCACAAACCGCAGCACCGCAATTCAAAAAGCTATCTCTTGAACTTGGCGGGAAGAATCCCAATATCATTTTTGCGGATTGCGATTTTGACAAAATGATTGATACGACAATCCGATCCTCCTTCTCCAATCAGGGACAAATATGTCTATGCGGCTCCAGGATTCTGATTGAAAACACACTCTATAACAAGTTTAAAAAAGTATATGTTGAGAGAGTCAAGAAGCTAAAGGTTGGCGATCCACTCAAAGAGAACTCTGATTTAGGAGCAGTTGTCTCTGAGTTACATTTTCATAAAATCATGTCATTCATTTCGCAAGCTAAAAAGGAGGGAGCAAAGATTCTTACGGGTGGGCGACAGGTTAAATTATCGGGAAGATGTAAAAATGGTTTCTTCATCGAGCCTACCATTATAGAGGCAAAGGACCCGTCATGCACTATAAACCAACAGGAAGTTTTTGGTCCGGTTGTGACTATAATGCCATTCAAAACCGAAAAGGAGGCTATTGATATTGCCAATGGAACAAACTATGGTTTAGCATCAATCATCTGGACAGAGAACATTACCAGAGCAACCAGAGTTGCTGAAAAAATTCAATCTGGCATTGTTTGGATAAATTGCTGGATGGTGAGGGATTTGAGAACGCCATTTGGCGGAACGAAGCAATCCGGAGTCGGGCGGGAAGGCGGCTGGGAAGCATTGAGATTCTTTACTGAACCGAAAAATGTTTGTATCAAAACATGAAAACCGGAAAAACCACAACTAAAAAGGCCCCTAACCCGGTGGGATTATATCCGCACTCCCGGCAAGTGGGGAGCTTACTCTTTCTGTCCGGTATCGGACCAAGGGAGCCGGGAACAAACAATATCCCGGGTAACGAATATAATGGCAATGGAAACCTGACGAAATACGACATCGCCAAGCAATGTCATTCAGTATTCAAAAATGTGAAGACGGTCTTAGAGGAGAGCGGATCAAAATGGGAAAACCTGATTGATGTTACCGTTTTCCTGACCAATATGCGGCAGGATTTCGAAACTTACAATAAAATCTATGCTGAATACTTTAAGGAGAACCTTCCCTGCCGCACAACGGTTGAAGTTAAAAGCCTTCCAACAGCAATCGCAATCGAACTAAAATGTATTGCTACGATTTAGCGCGTTGCTGGTGTTTTTTCTGGCCGAGGTTATAAAGAATCTGGAAGATGATAAAAACCAAAAAGAAGTAACCAAGAAGCAGGAAAGTAAAGTTTACATTCCAACTATCCAGATTGTTGTAAATAAATACAACAAGAAAAATAGAAATTACGGAAACCGTGCCCAGAACAATTGCAACCCATCTGTCGGACAGGCCTAAATAGGCGAGCTGATGGGTGATGTGATCCTTGCCGCCAACAAATGGCGACTGCCTTCGTGCAAGCCTGCGAATCACCACTGTAGTGGTGTCTATAAGCGGAATGATAAATAACAGCATTGGGATCAGGAACTGCCGCAATTCAATAAAGCCAGAATAGCTCTCGCGATAATTCCAGAAAAACAATACGCTGATGGCTGCAAGAAAAACCCCAAGGAATTGGCTGCCTGTATCGCCCATATAGATTTTAGAAGGATGCCAGTTAAAAAACAAGAAACCAACCAGCGCACCCAGCACCCCCAGCATAATAATTAAATAAACGTTGCTAATGTCTCCGTTAAGAACAATCAGCACCACGGCACCGGCAATAATCGAGATGGAAACGGATGTAGTAATGGCATCCATGTTATCAAGCATATTTACCGAGTTCATTAATCCAATTACCCAAAGCACCGTGATAATGTAGTTTATCTCCGGAAGCGGAGTGATCAGGATTTGGAAGTTGGTTGCTATCAACAAATTCGCACAGGTGAACTGGCCAATAAATTTTACTAAAGGATTGGTATTATAAGCGTCATCGGCAAGGCCAAGTAAAAAACCAACACTGCAAGCAGCAAGTAAGCCAATCAGTTGCTTATTGAAATAACCCTGATCTTCTATCGGGATAACCCCAAGTACAGAAATTGAAATCAGAAAAACTATGTAAAATGAAAAACCTCCGACAGATGGCTTTGAGGTGGAGCCCCATCTCATTCCTCCAAACTGATTGTTCTTGATATTTCGCATGCCCAGGTTACGCGAAAACCTAAGAATCAGGAAATTGATTAAAACTGAAAAGCAAACAGCAATAGCAAAGAACAGCGCGTAGAAAACTATATTGAGCAAACGATCATCTGTCATGAAGTAAAACTAACCTATGATTACTTCCCAAATAATTTTTTCAGAAATGATTTTTTAGCTGGCATTTCACCGGTATAGTATCCCGAATCTTTGTAGGTGTACATATAGCCGTAGCTGTAACCATATTTATAGCTATAGCCTCCATACTGATAACCCGATACCCCGCGACCTACATCATTCAGAATCGCAGATAACCCGGTTACCTTATTTTCATCAATCAGTTTGTCAAGGTTTGAAATAAAAGACCTGCTGGAGTATTCTGCGCGGAACACATAAATCGGATAATCGACTTTCTTAATCACTTCAAAACCATCCGTTACGAGCCCCAAAGGTGGCGTATCAAAAATAATGTAGTCATACTTTGTCTTCAGGTATTCTAGTGTTTCCTCAAGCCTGTGCGAAAGAATCAATTCGGCAGGGTTAGGTGGAATAGGGCCTGAAGTGATAAAGTCCATGTTCTTCAGTTCAGTTCTGCGAATGCAATCATCTACATTATCCCGGCCAATAAGAATTGTGCTCATTCCCGCTGTGTTATCCACGTTAAAAATCTTGCTCAATCTTGGCCTTCTCATATCTACATCCAGCACTATTACCCGCTTATCCAAAAGGCTAAGAATGGCCGCCATGTTGATGGAAATAAACGTTTTCCCCTCACCTGATATGGTAGATGTAACCGCCAAAGTCTTCGGTCCGGGAGTGTTTGAAATGAACTGAAGATTATTGCGAAGTGCCCTAAATGCCTCTGTTATAATTGACTTTGGATTTTGAGTAACGACAATTCCAGAAGTGGGAATATCAGCAAATACCGTAGGCACAATCCCCAGCATGGAGGCTTTGGTATTTTTCTGAATTGTTTCAACCGTTATAATCGTATTATGAAGCATATACCGGGCGACTATGAGGAAAAAACCAAGTGCCAGTCCAACTGCAACGGCAATCCCCCACAGATAGGTTTCGGGGGGGCCTATAGGTTGTTGAGGGACAGAAGCGGTATTTAACACAATATAATCAGACACCATGCCCGCTTTTGCCAGTTTGTAGTCCGTTTGTTTATCGGCTATTAGTTTATAGTAACTCAGCATCTCCTGATACCGCTGCTGAAGGCGTGAGTACTCCTCCTGCTCCTCCGGCAACAAAAGCAATCTTGTCAGGTATCGCTGATACTGTTCATCCAAGCTTTGTACACGATAATTTTTTTGTATGACAATATTATCCAGATCATTGAGCATCTCATTCTTCACTTTTACAATATCATCCTCAAGCATTTTTACATTAGGATGTTCGGGCGAGACATTAAGCAGTAGAACATCTTTTTTCCTTTCAAGACCCTTGATATTCGCTATGTAAGATTTTATATCCGAGAGCTCACCGCCCAGTAATCCCGAAGATATTGCCTCCAGATCCGTAAGGTTACCAATGTAGTTGTAAAACCAGTTGATTACTTTAAGATCAAGCATGTAACCGAGCTTTTGCTGCTCAAGAGATCTTAAGCCACCAATCAAACTGGTCATTTCCTGTGCCGGGTCAAGAAATTTTTTATCTAACCGATATTGTTTAAGAGTATCCTGATAACTTTTCAGAATATCTGAAAAGGTATCTATCTCGCTGTCCAGGAAACTAAGTATTTGATCGGCACTTTCAGCTTGCCTTTCCACATCAAAAACAACGAACTCTCTTGCAAGCGCGTTAACGAGATCCTTGGCTTTGATTCTATTCTTATCCTGATACTTAATCCTAATGGTTTTTGTATTAGGATCAATTGGAACGATAGTTATTCTGCTTGCCAGGTCTTCTGCAAATGATTCAAGGTCATTTATTTTAAAAAAATACGTTTTGCCTATATGCTCCTTGAAATTACTTCTGAAACCAGGGGAAATCGA
>CAYOYI010000078.1:0-1508 GCA_964408105.1 uncultured Chitinophagaceae bacterium
GTTTTTCATCGCTCGCTCCGAATTGTTGTTTCAGCGTTTCCTTGATTGCTTCATCAAGGCGGGGCAGTTTGTAATAATCAATCTCTGGATTTTTGCCTTGGCGTGATGATGCTTTTTCTTCCGGCTTTTGCTTGCCATCTAAAAATTTCAGGTATCGCTCCAAAACAAACGAGAGGTATTCTTGCTGTTTTTCTTGTGAAAAGTCGCTCCAGTTGCTTTCACCGAAATAATGCTTCAGTTTATTGGCGACATCTTTTTCGGCTTGCTGTTTAATTTCATCGTCTAATCCCTTTGCCTTAATGGTTCCAAGTTCTCCGAAATATTGTTGAATCAGCCCGTTTACGATATTCAGTTTTTCTTTCTCATGGTCTATTGCGGCAATCGTTTTGCTTATAGCTTTTATGGCGGCATCTTTATTTTTTTCAAACGAGCTGCCTAACACATTTTTCAAATTAGCATAGGAAACAGCTTCTGAATAGATATAGCCGTTTCTCAAATAAGGAAGGATTTTGGTAATTGCTGTCTTACTCAAAGAGCCATATCCCTGGCTGATGCTTATTTCCGTGAATTCCTTTGCGCGATTTTCATTCCATCCAACCACTTCTTGCATGAATTTTTGCAGGTCATCTTCCTTATCTTTTGTTTGCAGATAGTCGAACAACAGGTGCCAGAGGTCTTCAACATTTAATTTTCTTGTCTTGCCTTTTTTCTTTCCGTATTTCACTGTATAGTGAAGTAAAAGGGTATTCCAATTTATTCCGATGGTATTTTCATCTTCAATAAATGGGTTTTGCCAATCCTCGCTAAAGACATTCATTAACCCAGCGATAACCGGACAGGCGGAAACATTCGGGTTTGACCTCAGTTCAAACTCATCATTTTTATATCTGGCATAATTGAACTCATACTTGTGGTTTTCAGAATATTTATCAACGATGGTGCTGAAAGGGAAATATCCATCTGTTGCAATCTTTCCCTTGTTTGCGCCTCTTTCCAATTTTCTGAAATACAGGTTTTGAAAAATTTCCTTTTTCAGACGCATCGGAATGCTTTCAAACTGTTTTTTACTTCCCGTTTCTCTCCATTGAATATTATTAATAAAAGAGAGCGCACGGAATTCCTCAAATAATGGATGACTGACCGGAATTCTTGTTTTGCCTTTTTCCAAAGTGCATTTTCCGACCAACCCTTTCTGGCTTCTTAACGGGCGCACATAATAAATTGCCTTGTAGATTTTGTCGGATAATTCTTTGCTGAGATTCTGTTTTTGACAAATACCGTAGAATTCGTTTTCATTTTCTATTCTTTGTATTACCGCATTATTACGAATCCTGTCTTTGCGTAATTCTTCATTATCATCCACTTTAGATTGGACGTAGAGATAGATTTGAGAAGGCTTCCAGTCGGCTTTATCAGGATGTAATTCCCGGAATTTTTTGAAGAGCGCATTATCGCCAAAATTGCTCTTGCCACTCTTGCGGCTTGTGCGGAAACCTCTGCGCTGCACC
>CAYOYI010000078.1:1518-6032 GCA_964408105.1 uncultured Chitinophagaceae bacterium
ATCAGATATTTTGTTTTTTGATCGTTTTCCATCACGTCTTCAAGCAAATATTTTCTGAGCGCATAAGGGCTTGCAAACTCAGGTTTTAATTTTTCGCCTGCTTTATATTCAGTTCCGATTTTATCAAAGTCCATAGCCAGCCAACGAAAAAAGTCGGGCGAAGCAGGATAATTTCTGCCGCCATTTTCTTTTTTGTATTTAGACCATCTTTCCAACTCCTCAATAGAAAGCGGACACATTTGATTTTCAATAAGCGCTCTCAGTGTAGCCCACTTTCTATACCGTTTAGCATTATATAACCTGCGTTTGCTTCTATTTGTCCTTCTTTCTGCTGCTAACGAAAATTCACCGGATTTTCCTTCACCGACTCCCTTTTTAAAGACAACCACACCGGCATCAACGATTTGATTTTCATTTACGGAATCAACATCTCTGATTGCCCAGCCGATGGAGTTAGTGCCTAAATCAAGTCCAAGAATTTTTTTCATAAATTGCTTTGCTGTAAATATATTTAATTATGTTTGTGATGCAAATCACAACAAGGCTATAAGCCGAAGATTTCTAAAGCGCTGCAAACTTCTGTGGCGCTTTTTTTTTACTAATATATATAGTTCCATTCACAATACATAGTGATTATTCTGTAATAAAACTTCCCCTTCAGTCCCGCAGCAATGCGGGATTGTTGTTTTTATAAGCAAATCCTCTCTTAACCCCCGAAATTTTTTGCCAATAAAAATCAAACCTTAATCAAGGAACGGAGTTTTTTGCCAATAAAAACCAAACCTTAATCAAGCCACGGTTTTTATCGCCAATAAATTTCAAATCATAATTAAGGAGCGAAGATTTTTTGCCGGAAACCCTCAGGTCTTAATTAAGGAACAAAGTTTATTGCCAACAAAAGTCACACCTTAATCAAGCCATAGATTTTATTGCCGGTAAATTTCAAAACCATAATCAGGGAACGGAATTATTTGCCGGAAAAAGTCATGGATTAATCAAGGAACAAAGTTTTTCATACCCGGATTTTTCCTAAATTAAAGTCGTGGCTTTTGGTCTTTCACCAACATTCAGCCTTACCGGCATAAAAAAAGTTTCCCAATTCTCCATGCCCGGTATATGCTGTACACATTGATAATCAATGTTGTATAAAAAATAGCTTAATCGTAAACACCTAAGTAAGTTTACGTAATCAATTTTTTTGTTTCAAATACACGAAACATTGATATTGTGTCTGCCGTAATAACCGTCACGTTCGCTTTCGTGGTGAATGCCGGAGGGCGAATGCGTTTTGGTTTCTTTTACCAACCGGTGGCGGTTAAAATTTTTGAGCCCGCTTCCGGCTAAAAAAAATGATTATGAGTGTTTTACATGCGAGGCCGAAATTCGGCTTCAGCCACCTGAGCGTGGCAGTTTTCCTGGTATTTGCCCGTAATGTTTTAATGAAGTTAACGGGTAATACAAATTTCCCGACAACAGCTCCGCTTATCCCCAATCTGGATGCTGCTATAGAAACGTATGCGGATGCCGTTGACGCAGCCCTGAACCGTGACAAGATCAAGATTGCGGAAAGGAATGCCAAGCGTGAGATCGTGGAGAATGTCTTAAAGACTATGGCGGGCATCGTGATGGGTGTCACCAGCGACCGCGAAGTGCTGTTGACTTCAGGCTTTGAGATCACCGATGGCAGAGGCCCGCTGACTCCGGTAGGGCAGGTGCAGGGTCTCCGTTATGAATTCATTCCAGGCGTGTCCGGCACGATCAAGTTCCGGTGGCAGCGTTCATCATGCAGGGAAGCCGCGCTGTTCGTGCTTGAACAGACAACAGGCGACCCGACCAGTGAACAAACCGTCTGGACTGTCGTTGACATGCCGAAGAAATGCTCATGCACGATAACAGGTTTGACTCCGGGAGTCACCTATTCGTGGCGTGTTTACGGCATCGGAGCGCTCGGCCCCGGTGGTAAGTCGGAAGCCATATCGGCAATGGCGATCTGAAATTGAATTGGCCAAATAGAACAAAAGACCTGCCTTGGGGAGAGGCGGGTCTTTTTTTTTTACACAATTGCAACGTGACTACCTCAGCACCGCCAGCCTGTCGGCATCGAGCTTGAGCATGATGAACAGCAAGATGGTGAATGACAAAAGCGAGGAGCCGCCATAGCTGAAGAAGGGCAGAGGTATCCCTATCACCGGGGCGAGGCCGATGGTCATCCCTACATTGATGCTGATATGAAAGAAGAGGATAGAGGCTACGCCATAGCCATAGATGCGGCTGAATTTTGAGCGCTGCCGCTCGGAGATATAAATTAATCTGAACAGCAGCCCGAACAGCAGAAGGAGCACGATTGCGCTGCCCATGAAGCCATGCTCTTCGCCAATGGTGCAGAAAATAAAATCGGTGGAAAGCTCGGGCACGAAATCATATTTGGTCTGCGTGCCGTTGAGAAAGCCCTTGCCCGTCCAGCCGCCTGAGCCGATGGCGATGCGCGATTGGTTCACGTTCCAGTCGT
Source organism: uncultured Chitinophagaceae bacterium (assembly GCA_964408105.1). Taxonomy (GTDB): domain Bacteria; phylum Bacteroidota; class Bacteroidia; order Chitinophagales; family CAIOSU01; genus BPHB01. Next base: position 4,028 of record CAYOYI010000078.1, read on the forward strand.
TCCCGGATTTTCCGAGCATCACGTTGATGCGGTCGCGGTGGCGCTCTTCCAGGAAGTTTTGAAATACATAATCCACCGCAAAGACATAGGCGGAAGAAACGATGAACAACCCCAAAATAGGAATGACAGACTGCTTGCTTTTTCTAAAAATATATGCAGCAAGGAGGCTGATGCCGAGGATGATGCCGATGAGGTAAGCATAATTGATCACCAGCGCAAGGATAGAAAGCACTGCTATCACCAGCACGAAAATGAGATAGGCGGGATTTAATCCCTCCCGGAAAAGCACGAGCAGAAATACCACAAATACCAGAGCCGAGCCGAAATCTCCCTGCAACAAAATGAACCCGATAGGGATGAAAACAAGCATGAAGCAAATCATTTGGGAGCGGAAATTCTTCAGGCTCACATTCATGGTGCTGAGGTACTTGGCGATGGCAAGGCTGGTTGCGAACTTGGCAAACTCAGCCGGCTGCAGGCTGAACCCGCCAATCGTAAACCAGGATTTGCTTCCTTTTATAGTGGCGCCAAAAAGCAGCACGCCAAGAAGTGCGAGCATCACAATAAAATAGAGCACATAAGAGAACGTAGGGTAAAACTTGCTGTCAATGATCAATAAAACCAGCGCAAGGGAAATGGCGACCAATATCCACACCAATTGTTTCCCATGGTTTGATTGCATGTCCATCACCTGCGACTTCAGCCCATCATACTCGGCAGCATAAATGGAAAACCAGCCCATTGCAACGAGCGCTGCATAGAAGAAAATTGACAGCCAGTCAATGCTTGCAAATATGCTCCTTCGTCTCATGGCACCGGCTGGATGGGGTTTACGGGAGGGTTAATAAGATTTGTTTCCAGCATCTTTTTCTCTAATCTGAGTCGTGAAGTGGCTATAGAATCATTAATGAATTTCTCGATCATTAATGTGGCGATAGGTGCAGCATAGGTAGAGCCGTGTCCGCCATTTTCCACTACTACAGCTATCGCGATCTTGGGATCATCCTTCGGGGCGAAGGCAAGGAAGAGAGAGTTGTCTTCACCCTTTGGATTTTGCGCGGTTCCGGTTTTTCCGCAGGTGGCAATTCCCGGTATGCGCGAACCACGTGCCGTGCCGCTTTCAACCGTTTCAAACATCGCCTCTATCACGGGCTCAAAGTGCGGCTTGCTCACCATAGTCTTGTGAACCTCTTTGAATTTTTCCAGCAGCCCGGAAGTGTCTTCTTCAATATTGATTGCAAAATGCGGGGTGAGATAGTAACCCCGGTTTCCGATGGCTGCAGTCATGTTTGCCATTTGCAGCGGAGTGACGCCAAGCTCTCCCTGCCCGATTCCCAGTGAAACAATCGTGAGTGATTTCCAGTTTTCCGTTTTATAGAGCTTATTGTAATAGGCGGGGGTTGGAATTAATCCTCCGAATTCATTGGGCACATCAACGCCAAGTTTATGGCCGAGTCCGAAGCTGTTCATGTAATCGCCCCATTTGGCGAAGCTCTCCTGGATGTTTTTGTATTTGGGCTGGTCAATCACATTTCTGAATACATTGCAGAAATAAGCGTTGCAGGAATACTGCAACCCGATCGTAAGATTCGAGGCGGGAGGATGTGGGCGGCAGCCGACCGTGAACGATCCGACAAAATATCCCGGGGCGCACCGGTAGCCGCTTTGGGTCGTCAAAGTTTTTTCCTGCAAGCCGACCAGCGCCATCAACGGCTTGAAAGTGCTGCCCGGAGGATAGAATCCCATTACCGGGCGGTTGTATAACGGGTCCAGCGTATCGAGGGTAAGCATTTTGAAGTTTTCGCCCCGCATTCTGCCGCTGAGCAGGTTGGGGTCAATCGCGGGGCTGCTGATCAGGGCGAGTATTTCACCGGTCTTTGGCTCGATGGCAACGATGCTTCCTTTTTTATTCTGCATTAATTGTTCGCCATAAATCTGAAGGGTGACGTCAATAGACAATTGAATATCGCTTCCCTGCACCGCAAACGTATCCATCGCTCCGTCA
>CAYOYI010000078.1:6042-9323 GCA_964408105.1 uncultured Chitinophagaceae bacterium
ATCCACCATGATGTATTTGCTTCCGCGAGTGCCTCTCAGAACTTCTTCATAAATTTTTTCGATCCCGTTTATGCCGATATAATCGCCCGACTTGTAATAGCCGGAAGACTCAACCATGCCGGGATCAACTTCACCCACATAACCGAGAATGTGCATCCCCGATTTATAAGGATACCTTCGAATGGTTCGCAATTCCGTATAGAAACCGGGAAATTGATACAGGTATTCCTGAAAACGGGCAAGCTCTTCCATAGTGATCTGCTTCAGGAAAACGGACGGACGGTATCGGGAATATTGAAAAGCTTTTTTGAGCTGCTTGTTAAAAAAATCCCTGCCGATGGCAAGCAGTTCGCAAAACTTCAGCGTATCCATCTGCTTATCGATCTGCCGGGGAATCACGTAGAGATCATACACTGCATCATTGGAAACGATCAACCTCCCTTTTCGGTCATATATCAACCCGCGATCAGGGTGAAGTTGTATTCTGCGCACCACATTTTGGCTCGCGAGATCCTTGTATGACTTTGACAAAATCTGAAGCTGAAAAAGCTTGACAAGGAAAACAGCGAGCACCAGGCCGAAAATTGCCTGAATGATGAACATCCGGTTTTTAAAAAGATCCATCTAAACCCTTTTCTTGCCGGAGGAAAAAATCATGGATATAAGCATGATGAGCAGAGTAGAAACGATGGTGCTGAACAAAACCTTTCCCAGCGTGATAAAAAAATTATCCATGCTGAACACTTCCAGAAAAAAATAAACCAAATGATGAAACAGAGTGAGCACCCCGGTAAAGAGCAGAAACCATAAATAACCCAGCGACTGCAATCGCGGCTGATCCAATGTTTCGTAGCTGCTTTTTGGGGTAAGAATTCTCAGCACCACCGGACGGGCAAAAACCATAAATGCGCAGGCCGCGGCATGCATTCCCATGGTGTTGGAAAATGCATCCATCGTTATTCCCGTGGAAAATGCGATCACGATAAGTATCCATTGCGGTATTTGAAATGGCAGCGTCAGCAAAAAAAGGTGATAGATATACGGGTTTGCGTAATAGCCGAGTTTTAGATTGCTGATCACGAGCACCTGCATAAGCATCAGCCCGGCAAAACGAAAAATATTGACGATGATGACACTATTCATTTTTCATCTCCAGTTCATGCTGCTCATCCTGGTAAATATTATGGACAACATAAGCAAATTGCAATTTATTCAGGTCAGCGGAGAACCGAATCCTGACATTGTAGAAACTGCTTCCTTTTTCAGGTGCAACACCGGTGATGATACCCACGGGAATGTTTTCAGGGAAAATAGCTGAGAATCCACTCGTGATTATTGTATCACCGTTCGCAATGGGAAGGTGCTGGGGTATTCCAGAAATTTCTCCCTCTAAAGGATCTCCTCCATTCCATTGAAGCGTTCCGGGGTAGTTGAAGCGCGCTACCTTCACGCTCACACGGCTATCCTTGTGCAGCACTGACATTGCGGTTGCAAAATTTTCAGAAACCTGGTTAATAATCCCGACTATTCCGTTTCCGGTTATCAGCCCCATGTCTTCTTTAATACCCGCTGCCGAGCCTTTGTTCACGGTGATGTAATTGCTGGAGCGTGAGGTTGTAAAATTTATAACCTTTACTGGGATAAACTGATATTGGCTTTGCGAGTCAATACAAAACTCAGGGATCGGATTATCGGCAAGACCTGTTCTGCTTCTTAAAGCAGCATTCTCCTCCATCAATCTTTCATTGACTGTGCCCAGGTTCAGAAATTCACCCATTTTAAAATACATGTTGTAAATGCTCCCTGTTATAACACCGGATGAATTCAGAAAACCCGTTCGATGATAAGAATGATTGCGGATAACGAACACTATTGAAACCGTTTCCAGGATCAGGAAAACAAAAATGTGATTGAACCGGATTAAAAAAAGGAAAAGATTACGCATCCGCTGTTTAGTTCAAAGTTTTTTGAGCTTAAAGTCCAAAGAGTTTGAAACTTTAAACTTCAGACTGTAAACTTTAATCTGTCACGTCATTAAGAAAGAGAACCTGCCGATATTCTTAAGGGCGATGCCCGTACCTCTAACCACAGCCCGGAGCGGATCTTCCGCGACATGAACCGGAAGTTTTGTCTTCTGTGAAAGACGCTTATCCAATCCGCGTATTAAGGCGCCACCACCTGTTAGATAAACTCCGGTCTTATATATATCTGCGGCAAGTTCAGGAGGTGTTATTTCCAAACCGCGCAGCACAGCTTCCTCAATTTTTGAAATTGACTTGTCCATGGCATGAGCAATTTCGGAGTACGACACCATGATTTGTTTTGGAATGCCGGTCATCAAATCCTTCCCGTTCACAGGATAGTCTGCCGGAGGATCATCCAATTCGGTAAGCGCTGAGCCTACATTGATCTTGATTCTTTCAGCGGTTCTTTCACCGATCATCATATTATGCTGCCTGCGCATGAAGTCAATAATATCATTGGTGAAAGCATCGCCTGCAATTCTTATTGACTGATCGCAAACGATACCTGATAGTGAGATAACAGCGATTTCCGTTGTACCGCCACCGATATCAATTACCATATTTCCGCGCGGCTCCTCAACATCAATCCCGATTCCAATTGCGGCAGCCATCGGTTCGTAAATGAGGTAAACCTCACGGGCACCTGCATGTTCTGCAGAATCTTTAACAGCGCGCTTTTCAACTTCGGTTATCCCCGAAGGAATACAAATCACCATCGTGTAGGAAGGCGGAAAAAGGGGGGGCTTTTTATAGATCATTTTGATCAGCTCGCGGATCATGTTTTCAGCGGCATCAAAGTCAGCAATCACGCCATCTTTAAGCGGCCGGATGGTCTCGATGGTGGGATTTGTCTTTTCGTGCATCTGCACGGCCTTGTTCCCAACTGCAATTACCTTGTTGGTTTTTTTGTCTTTTGCAACAATGGACGGCTCATCTACAATCACCTTATCATTATGAATGATGAGGGTATTGGCGGTACCAAGATCAATGGCGATTTCCTGATTTAGAAAATTGAATAGTTTCATGTTAATTAGTCACTGCAAATAATACGAAAAAAGCGGAAATCTGTTGGGCAATTTATCCCCATCAGTGTCTGAAGTGTCTGAAACCCGTGATTGCCATTGCCATTCCATGCTGGTTGCAGTAGTCAATGGATTCTTTATCACGAATCGAGCCTCCGGGATGAATAACTGCTTTTATACCGGCCTCATCGGCAATTTGAACACAGTCAGGGAACGGAAAAAATGCATCTGAGGC
>CAYOYI010000078.1:9333-12406 GCA_964408105.1 uncultured Chitinophagaceae bacterium
CAAAAGTTTTTGCTTTCAGTATAGCCTGCTTCAATGCATCCACCCTTGAAGTCTGTCCGCAACCCATTCCGAGCAGTTGCCTGTCTTTTGCCAAAACAATGGTGTTTGACTTAAGGTGCTTCACAATGCGGTTGGCGAAAAGCAGATCATCAATCTGGCCGGCATCAGGTTGTTTTTCCGTCACGAATTTTAAGTCAGAGACTGTTTCAGATTTTGAATCCGTCTGTTGGGCGACCACACCATTCAGAAGGCTTTTATATTGCCAGTCGGGAAAATTCAGGTTCTTGGTTCGAAGGATAATCCTGTTCTTTTTTGTTTTTAAAAGATCAAGCGCTTCATTTTCAAAATCCGGGGCAAGTAATACTTCAAAGAATATCTCATTTATTGCCTTAGCAGCTTCAGCATTAATCTTTGAATTAGTGATCAGAATTCCTCCGAAGGCAGAAACAGGGTCACCCGCAAGCGCGGCTTTCCATGCATCCAGCACATTATCACGAGAAGCAACACCGCAGGCATTGGTGTGTTTGATTACAACGAAGGTTGTTGCGGTGAACTCCTTAATAAGATTTATGGCGGCATCAATGTCAACAAGATTGTTGTAAGACAATTCTTTGCCGTTCAGAATTTCAAAGATATCATCCATGTTTCCATAGTAAACACCCTGCTGATGCGGATTTTCGCCATAGCGCAAGGTTTTGCCAATTAGAAAACTTTGCTTGAAAGTTCGTGAGTCGGTTGCATTGAAATATCTGAAGATCTGTGTGTCGTAATGGGAAGTGATGTTAAACGCGTCCTTTGCAAAGGCTTTGCGATCTTCGAGTTCGGTGCTGCAATCTTTTTCAGCCAACAGTTTGAGCAGGTCAGTGTATTGCTGGCGGCCTGCAACGATCAGAACATCCTCGAAATTTTTAGCCGCAGCTCTTATAAGTGATATTCCGCCAATGTCGATTTTTTCAATGATGTCATTTTCATCTTTTGTCTTTGCAACAGTTTCTTCAAACGGATAAAGGTCAACGATCACGAGGTCAATTTCGGGGATGTGATATTTTTCGGTTTCTTGACAATCGCTTTCATTTTCCCTTCGTGCCAGAATTCCACCAAATATTTTTGGGTGTAGTGTTTTTACACGCCCTCCAAGGATGGATGGATAAGATGTGAGTTCCTCAACAGGAGTTACAGGTACCCCAAGGTTCTCAATGAAAGTTTGAGTACCTCCCGTGGAATATATATTAACCCCGGATTTTTTTAAAGTATTTACTATCTCGTCAAGCCCGTCTTTATAATAGACGGAAATAAGCGCTGATTTTATCTTTTTCAATTTTGAGATGTTTTTGATTTCGACTTCTGCCGATGTTGTTGAATGATTCATAGCGGAGCTGTTTCCTTTACAAGTAATTTTTCAATGATCCGAGGATAATGATAATGCTCTAATTCCTGCACTTTGCCTGCAAGCGAAGTGACGGTTTCACTTTTCCCTACAGGACATTTTTTCTGAATAATAATGTCACCCTCGTCATAGTTTTCATCTACATAATGGATCGTAATGCCGGATTCTTTTTCTCCTGACTTCAAAACTTCCTCATGCACTTTTAAGCCGTACATTCCTTTGCCTCCGTGTTTGGGCAGAAGGGCAGGATGAATATTTATGATCTTGTTTGGAAAGTCATTAATAAGATAATCGGGGATCAGCCAAAGGAAACCGGCTAAAACTATGAATTCAATTTTTCGATTCTTTAGTTCTGTAACGAGGGAAGTGTTTTGGTAAAATCCCTCCCTCGAAATGAAGATCACCGGGACATTATTCTGTTGCGCAATTTTGGTTACGCCAGCGTTAGGATTATTGCTCACAATGAGACTTACGGAAACTTCCTTATGCCCCTTAAAAAATTTGATTATCGCTTCGGCATTGGTTCCCCGTCCTGAGGCGAAAATCGCCAGTCTTGTCATGCGGGGCAAAATTAGATTAATTGAAGTAATAAAGGGTCAACCAAGTTTGCTTTTCGGTAATTTCGTGTTGAGTTTTTTCTAATCAAATCGGCCGCTTAAATCGAGTTCAATTTAACAGTACGAGAAAACATTATTAAATGAAGAAAGCGCTTATTTCAGGGGTTACCGGGCAGGACGGAGCTTACTTAGCTGAATTTTTATTAGGCAAAGGTTACGAAGTACATGGTATTAAGCGAAGAAGCTCATTGTTCAATACGGACAGAATTGATCAGTTGTATCAGGATCCGCACGAGCCGAATGTGAAACTTAAGCTTCACTTCGGGGATATGACGGATTCAGCCAATCTCATCCGCATTGTTCAGGAAGTGCAGCCCGATGAGATTTATAATCTTGCCGCACAATCGCACGTGAAGGTTTCGTTCGAAACTCCAGAGTACACGGCAAACGCAGATGCTATTGGCGCGTTGAGATTGCTTGAAGCAATCCGTATCTTGAAGCTTGAGAAAAAAACAAGATTTTATCAGGCCTCAACTTCCGAGTTGTATGGGAAGGTAGCCGAGGTTCCGCAAACAGAGAAAACTCCTTTTTATCCAAGAAGCCCATACGGTGCGGCCAAGCTGTATGCATATTGGATCACTGTTAATTACCGCGAGGCATATAATATATATGCATGCAACGGAATTTTATTCAACCATGAAAGTCCCATACGCGGTGAAACTTTTGTTACACGCAAGATCACACGTGCAGTGGCGAGAATTAAACTCGGAATGCAGAAAAAACTTTTCGTGGGAAATCTCGATGCAAGCAGGGACTGGGGACATGCAAAGGATTACGTTAAAGGAATGTGGATGATGATGCAGCAAAGCGAACCGGATGATTTTGTTCTTGCAACCGGGAAAAGCATCACGGTTAGGGATTTTACCACACTTGCATTTCGAGAAGCGGGAATTGACGTGGTGTGGAAGGGCAGGGCGTCAGAAGAAAAGGGAATTAATAAATCAACCGGGGAAACATTGGTTGAAGTAGATAAGAATTATTTCCGGCCAACAGAAGTTGATCTTTTAATCGGTGACTTTACTAAAGCAAAGCAAAAGCTCGGATGGGAGCCAACGTACACCGTTAATGA
>CAYOYI010000079.1:0-12318 GCA_964408105.1 uncultured Chitinophagaceae bacterium
AGTAAATCTAAGTTTTAACGCTTATCTTACTGTCCAGTCTAATGTAGCAGGTTCACTTTTGTCACAAGATACCGATGCACTCCTGCCGTGAGCGCTACTAATGAAAGCGATAAAGAAATGAGAATCGCACGCGCCAAACAACTCAACATCAATTCATCACGCCCCGCACATTCTCCTCTGATTTCCTGATGTTTTCGATGCCCTTCAGCAGCGCATCGGAGTTGAACGAGATGCTGTCAATGCCGCACTCCACGAGGAAGGAGGCAAACTCGGGATAATCGCACGGAGCCCACCAATCAACCGGTTTACCAATCAACTACCCGCCAATCCAATGATTTTTTTATCTTGAGCAAAAATTGACGTCAATGAAATTGTTTGCCAGAGCGGCTTTTGCCCTTCTCAGTGTATTTATCTTCAGCCAAACCACGGTGCAGTGCCAGCCGTTTCCGCCCGGTGAGTTCGGCATTCATCCTTCGCTCGATTCACTCCGGTGCATCCCCAATGACAGCTCCTTCTATACGGAAACCGTGCAGGTGGCGATCCCTGACACCGTCAGCGGTATCACCATCAACTGGGTGCGGGTTGACAGCATCGTGGGCTTCCCAACCGGTATCAGTTGGGTGGCGCAGGTGCCGGGAGGCAATCCCCCCAACCAGCTCTTCGGTGGCGAGCAGGGCGACATCACCATTTCGGGCGCCACCACCGATACGGTAGGGGCTTACCCGATACTCATTTATGTTACGCTGCAAACGAGCCTGTTCCCATCGCCCATCTCCGGTGAGCTGGGGGCGCTGCTCACGCTGCTGGGTGGCGGCTTGTCGGGCAATACACTTCATGTTTGCCTTCCCTGCCCGTCAATTGCCGTGACGTTCACCATTTCGGATGCTGCATGCAAAGGCGGCAGCAGCGGGTTGGCAACGGCAAGCGCTGCAGACGGAACGCCTCCATATAATTATGCGTGGTCAAACGGAGATACCGGTGCCACAGCCGACAGCCTTGCGGCAGGCACCTATTGGGTGACGGTGACTGATTCGCTCGGATGCATTGACAGCGCGAGCGTAGCGGTTTCCGAGCCGGATTTTGTTGTGGTAGAAATAATTGATTCTTCAGATGTTTCATCATGCCTCGGCAATGACGGCAGCGCGACTGCTCTCGCAACAGGAGGGGTTGGAGGATACAGCTATGTGTGGTCAAATACCGATACGGGAGCAGTGGTGATGAACCTTGCCGCAGGAATCTATCGCGTAACCGCCATTGACTCCAATGGCTGCGCTGATTCGGCAAGTGTGACGATCAATCAGACTTCCCCGGTCGTGGTTTCCATTCTATCCAAAACGGATGTCAGCACCTGCGGTGGAAATGACGGCAGCGCAACAGCGTCAGCATCGGGAGGAACCATGCCTTATGCTTATGCATGGTCAAGCGGCTCCACGGATTCAATCGCAAACAATTTACCTGCCGGGAACTTCACGGTGACAGTGACTGATTTTTCAGGATGCACGGCAGGCACGAGCGTGACGATCAGCGCGCCTGTACCGGGAGTGGCAGGCATCGGTTCGGTTTCGCATGTTTCATGTTTTGGCGGAAGCGATGGCAGCGCAGCGGCTACTATCAGCGGTGGCGCATCACCGTATTCTTACTTGTGGTCAAACGGGTCAACCGATTCTACCAACGCAGGGCTCGCGGCAAATTCTTATTCAGTGACTATTACGGATAATTTGAATTGCACTTCAACCGCATCGGCAACGATAAACGAACCTTCCGCATTGACGCTCGCGATTGACTCAGTCCGTAATGTTCTGTGCAATGGAGATAGTAATGGATTTGTCCTTGCAGTTGCAACTGGCGGAACGCCTCCATACAACTTTAACTGGTCAAGTGGCTCAACTGATTCTGTTGCAACTTCACTCAGCGCAGGAGGCTATTATGTAACAGTTACAGATGCGAATGGATGTTCAATAAATGACAGTATTCAAATATCGGAGCCTTCACCATTATCAGCATCGGTTGACACAGTGACGGATGTAAGCTGCTTTGGCGATGATGACGGCAGCGCCCAGGCAGTTGCTGCCGGAGGAACACCGGGATATTCTTTTGTATGGTCATCGGGAGATAGTTCCGCACTGGCAATCGGATTGAGTATTGGAAATTATACTGTCACCGTTACTGACCAGAATGGATGCATTGCATCTTCCTCAACTTCTGTTTCTCAGCCGGATGAAATCTCGCTTTCAGTAGCGGTTGCTGATGTTTCGTTTCCCGGTGGGAGTGATGGCAGTGTTAACCTTACGGTAGTTGGCGGCACAGCTCCTTATGACTTTTCATGGTCAAACACCGAAATCACTGAAGACATAACTGACTTATCTGCCGGAACTTACTCCGTAACTGTGACCGATGCGAACGGATGCACATCAACTACATCGGCAGATGTTTCGGAACCTGCGCCATGCAATCTTAGCGCTGATGTCGGAGACATTGCGGGCACTTCTGCTCCGGGTGACAGTTCTGAAAGAGCATATTCTATTTTATTCATTCCGGGCTACACCTATCAATGGAGCGTGACCAACGGAGAGATCATTTTGGGGCAGGGTACTGGCTTGGTTTACGTGCAATGGGGTGGCATCGGCCCCGGCTTGCTGCAAGTGATCGTGAGTGACGGTGTTTGCGTTGATACGATTGATCTGAAAGTGTTTGTGCCGGTGGAGGAAATTATTTCAGCCGGAGAAATTCGATTATATCCTAATCCGGCAAGCGCTGAGTTTTTGGTGAGCCTTGAAAATAATAACAGTAGCGAAATGAAATTGATCATCACTGATATCCTAGGAAGGAAACAATACGAAGGTGTTTTCAGCGGGAATAAGAAATTCTCTGCTGAAGATTTCAGTGCCGGGATTCATATAATTGAAATCCGAGCGGGAGGAACAATTTTCCGGGAAAGACTTCTTATTACAAAGTGAGCAGTTATCTTTTTTTAAGATAGACTCTAAAGCATAATTTCGGGGCATGAAAAAAATTTTATTCATTCTTCTTTTAAGTGCACCTGCTCTGCTCAAGGCACAAGGCCAGCTCGTTTCCTATACTTTGGTTGAAAGCTACACCGTGCAGGAGTTAGACAGCATGCTGTCTGCCGTGGGCATTGGGGTGCTCTTTCAGCCGGAATATGAGATTGATTTTTACAAGGTCATTTATAAAACTCCGTACAGGCACCGCGATTCATTGGTGAATGCTTCAGGAGCGGTGATGATCCCGCGTAATGTCGGCTGTGAGCTTTCGATGGCGGCTTACCTTCATGGTACAGTGAATGAGCGAACAGGAGTTCCGTCATACAAGAGCCAGGAATCAATTATCGGAATCTTCATGGCATCGGTAGGAGTACTGTCCGTGCTGCCCGATTATCTCGGCTTAGGTGACAGCGATACGAGTGTTACGATTCATCCCTACATTCATGCTTTCCACCAGGGGCATACGAGCGTGAATATGCTGCGCGCTGCACGGCACCTTGCCGATACGCTTGGCGTGCAAATGAACGGTCAGCTTTTCCTGACCGGATATTCGCAGGGCGGTTTTGCTACGGTTGCAACGCATAAATTGATCGAGGAAGAATTTTCAAGCGAATTCACGATCACGGCTTCAGCGCCTATGTCTGGAGCTTATGACCTGAAGGGCGCACAGATGGATCTGATACTTTCCGATGATCCGTATCCGACACCGAGTTATCTTCCTTATATTCTGTTGGCGTATCATTCCGTTTATCCGAACATCCAGCAGCTCTATCCCGATGTGCGCGCGGTTTTAAAATCTCCTTATGATACTTTACTGCCGTCTTTGTTCTATGGCAGGGTTACATCCACCGGAGCTTTGAACAACCTTTGTGCACCGGTTCCCAAGACTATGATCGTTGACAGCATTTTGCAGCAATTTGAAAATGACAGCCTGCATCCTCTGCGCCTTGCTTTAGAAGAAAGCCATCTGCTCGACTGGACTCCGCAGGCGCCTATCAAGCTGATCTACTGCAAGGGAGATGACCAGGTGACCTATCTTAACTCAGAACGGGCGTATGATTCATGGACTTCACGCGGAGCGACTCAAGTAGAAAAGCAAGACCTCGGTAATTACACACACGGTGGCTGTATTCAGTTTGCTATCATCGCAACTTACAGTTACCTCGATTCCTTCAGGGAGATTTGTACTGGTGTTGAAGAAAAAAATATTTCTTCCCGGATGAAAATCTATCCAAATCCTGCTGATAATGTTCTTGTGATTACACTGTCAAAGCCAGGAATTGAGTTAAGGATTTACGACATGACCGGGAAACGGCTGATCAATTATCCGCTAAATAATTCCACAAACACAATTGATATTTCCGGGATGAAACCGGGGGTTTACATTGCTGAAGCACTTGTTGATGAACAGATCGTGCTTCACCAGAAAGTTGTGATTAAGTAGTTGTTTGCCTGCGCTTCATCCTTCGACTCCGCTCAGGATGACAACGCACATAGAGGCGGGTTAGTAATACCTCGGTGACTTGAATTCAGTTGACGTCTCCTTCAACCCGCGCAGTTTCGTCACAAGGCTGATCTCATGCGAGCCGCTGTTGTGTGATTTGATCTCTCCGAAATCAAAATCAAAAGAGTAGATCAGGTAAACCTTTTTTACAATGATCACTCCGAGCATTGCCGCCATGTCGTCAACACTTCGATAAGAAAGTCCGGTTATCACTACCTTGCTCCATGTTGCGCTGAGATTCACTTCAGCTTGCGTAATGAACTCACTGCTGCGAACGAAGATGGCAGGAGTGAGCATTACCTTTTTGCTGATCTCCCAGTTGTACTTCGCGTATCCGAAATAATGACGAGGCACTTTGTAAACCGTTGAATTGCCAAGAGATTGATGGAGATGCGAAATGGCAAATCCTGCGAAAATATTTTTCGTGGAGAATTCCAGTCCCAATGAGATGTCAAATTTCACTTCACCTTCGTCAGTATTGAAAGCATTAACATCATTGGTCTGCTCAAAAGTTAATTCACTACCCTTTACATAGGTATTCAGCAGTCCAAGGCTTATTCCTGCTGATATTTTTGCACGCTTGCCGACACGCTGATGATAGGCATAGGAAAATCTTGCATTGATATACCGCTCAAACCCCAACCGGTCTATTGTGAGCACCACGCCAACTCCGCTGCGTGCTTTTGGAATAAATAAACTTCCGTTTAGCGCCTGAGTAGAGGGAGCATTGTCAAATCCTGTCCATTGCTGCCGGGCAACAAAACCCAGTGTGAGATTTCTGTCACGCCCGGCAGCTGCCGGATTGAACACGTGCTCATGAAACATGAAGTGAGTGAGCAGGATGTCGTTTTGAGCGGAAACTTCAACGGTTGAAGACAATGCCAGCAGAAATAACAAGAGTCTTGCTGATTTTGTGACACGCTTCACACGGAAGCGCTTCGTCCCGAGTTTTCGGGATATCTCTCCCAATGGAGAGGGGAACATTGAATTTGTGCGGTTGTAAGTTGAACTTCGGACTCCCTCTCCCATAGGAGAGGGGCGGGGTGAGGCTGCATTTTTCATGGCTCCTGGTTTATTACATTAAATGTTGTTCTTCTGTTAAGCTGATGCTGTTCTTCTGTCTGAGCCTTTTTGACAATTGGCTGAGTGTAGCCAAATCCTTTTGACGATAACCTTCCCGGGTCAATCCCTTTTTCAATAAGATAATCTACAACAGACTTTGCCCTATTGTCTGAAAGCTCCATGTTGTATTTGTATTCACCCCGTTCATCGGTATGAGAATTGATCTGGATGTTGGCCTCCGGGGTATCTTCGAGCAGTTTCACCAATTTGTCAAGACTTGTTTTTGATTCTTCCCTAAGCGTGTATTTGTCATAGTCGTAGTAAATGTCAGGGATTGTGATCTCTTCCCTCGGAATTCTTTTCAAAGCAAAATCATAATCGCTGCCGTTTTGCTTTGAGAATTCTTTGGTGAACATTTCACCTACGGTTGATAGTGTCTTTGAATCGCCAAAATATTTTGGGTAGGAAACACTGATCTTGTAATTGGTTTTTCTATCGAGTTTGAAGAAATATTCTCCATTCTTATCGGTCTCAATAATGGCTATCTCTTTTCCACCAGCACTGAGTTCTACAGCAGCCCCTTTTATGATCTTCTTGTCAGCCTCATCAATTACTTTCCCTTTAACGGTTAAAGTAATTGGCGTGAGGAAGAAATAATAAATGTCATCGGAGCCTTTTCCACCGGCTCGGTTTGATGAAAAGAATCCCTCTTCTCCGCTTAAATTCAACACATAATAAAGATCATCTGCCGAAGAATTGAAAGGAGGTTTAACATTTACAGGCTTTGTCCAGGAGCCGTTAGAGAAACCGGAATAAAAAATATCAAGCCCTCCCATCCCGGGATGGCCTTCTGAAGAAAAGTAAAGGATAGTGTCTTGATAGATGACAGGAAATAATTCATCTTGTGCAGTGTTTATCATGCTCCCCAGATTTTCGGGAGAATTCCACTTACCTCCCTGCAGGTTCATTTTATACAGATCGCTTCCACCATTTCCTCCCTCACTTCGCGAAGCAAAGTAGAGCGTATTCCCGTCTGAAGAAATGGAAGGGTGGGCTATATCTTTTTGTTCGGCAATTATCGGAACAGGGCTGCTCCACTTACCGGACTTTTCTTCAAAGGTTGATTCAAGGATATTGCATTCGGCAGGTTTGCCTTTGCCCATTTTACATTGTGTGAAGTAGGCTTTGTTCGTTTTTGTGCAATACGTTATTGCGCCATCATTAAGCTGGGTTGAAAGTTCATTTTGCTTAGCCGGTTTCTTCCAGCTTTTATCTTTCGGATTGTAATTGCTTTCGTAAAGGCTCGAATATCCCTGTCCGTCATAAGAATAGACTTGCGTTCCTGCCTCTATTCTGGAGGATGAGAAAATGATTTTGTCCTTAAAATAAACTGCACCGTAATCACTGTATTCAGAGTTCAGCGAACTTTCATTTTGCACGGTATAGATCGAGGGCTGATCTTTTTGTGATAAAGCAAAATCACATGCTTCCAGAAGTCGCAGCCCATCTTTATCGTTGGGAAGAATTACAAGGAAGTCATTGATCTTTTTCTTTGCCTCGTTATACTTTCCAAGTTTGACCAGCATACTTCCCATGTGATATTTCACCAGCGGGTTGTCATAACCTGCCTGTTCGGATTGCTGGTATTTTGAAAGGGCCTCGCTGTATTGATTTCCATAACGATAACATTCCCCGATCTTAAAATTCACCTCACCTTTATTTACATCTTCTTTGGCCAGGGCTTTTTCATATAATCCTATCGCTTCAAAATATTCGGTGTTTTGAAATGCTTTTTCAGCCTGCTCATATCTGGATTGGGGAAAAGATGAAAATGAGGTGAATAAAAGAATAGTAGCTGAAATTGCTTTAATCGTGGCGCGAAGCCTCACCCCGCTCCTCTCCCAAAGGAGAGGGAGTCCGGGCGGTTTCCCTCTCCCAAGGGAGAGGGAAAGAAAGCAACGCGCTTCAGGGTGAGGCTGTATTTTGGATTGTAAATTCTTGTTGTGCATTCTCATTTCCTTATCAGCAGCACCGCTCCTTTTTCAACTCTGTCTTTATCCGTTGCATCTTTTATCGTTACAATAAAAAAGTAGGTGCCCGGTGAAACTTCTTTACCATCATACTTTCCGTCCCAGCCATCCGTTCCTTCATAGAGTTCTTGCCCCCATCGGTTTAGGATAATGAGTTCCTTCCCCTTTAGGAATCTGTCATTTACCCCGTCACCGTCAGGCGTAAAAGCATTCGCTATCTCACGCACTTTAATAATTATTGTATCCCTGTTGGTGTGGCACTGACCATCATCAATTGCCAGCACCGAAACCGTATCGCCATCACTTAGGCTGGTGGTTACGTAGTGGCTCTGGGTGTCTGACTGAACGCTGTTCCCATTAAGGAAAAATTCATAATGCCTATAGTCATCAGGAAAGGCGTCAAACCTTACGCGTTGTCCAATGATAATCTCATTATTTTCGGCATCACTTGTAAGGTCTATAGTAGAAGGCGGCATTACTTCTACCTGAGCCGCGAACCTGTTACTAAGATTCGCGCAACCGCTTGCGGAAACTACATTGGCATAATACGTAGTGGTTTGCTCCAAGGCTGGCGTAGTAAGTGAATTCCCGATACCTAAGAGGTTTCCTCCAACCGAGCTATCCCACCATGTAATAGTAGCGTTTCCGGCATTGGTTACCGATAGGGTAGCAGCATCCTTAAAGCAAATTGATAGGTCTTCAATGATTGGATTGGCCGGAGCAGGTAAGACAATCGCTGCCACTGGAATGCGTCCATTTATGGAACAACCAAAATCATTTACAACCTCCAGGTAGTATGTGGTGATTACTGAGGGAGTCACGGTCAGCGGACTTGTCCCGAGCAAGTTGCTCCCACCGGGAGTCGCATAGAAATTATAAGTGATTGTTCCGCCAGTTGATCCTGTGGCTGTGATGGTCACTGTATCTCCTTCGCAAATAGTGTCTCGTGATAAAGCGATGGATGGAAGTGTTGGTACGGGATTGACATTAACGTCAAGCGTTTGAGCGGATGATGTGCCACATGGATTTTCTGCAGTAACACTGATTGTATATGGCCCACCGGATGTTGTCCAGTTAATTGAGATGCTGGTTGTTCCTTGTCCTGATGCAATTGTTCCCCCACCTGATAATGACCAGGTATATCCTGATGCATCGGGAACATTTACAATGGAATAATTTTCAACTCCGGGGCAAACCGAAACCGGTCCGGCAATTATTCCAGGAACTGAAGGTGTATCTGGAAGAATAGTAATGCTCAGGGTTGTCGGAGAGCTGGTGCCGCAACCATTTGATGCAGTGACTGAAATATCAAATGAACCGGGGGTGGTCCAATCAATATTTACAGATGTCGTGCTTTGTCCTGAAAGAATTGTTCCGCCACCCGAAACCGACCAGGTATAATCAGTAGCGTTGGTTACACTGGAAATTGAATATGATTCCTGACCCGGGCAAACATTGTTGCTGCCATTGATCGTTCCCGGGGCCACCGGAGGCGCAGGCTGGACATTTACATTTAATGTTGCAGCAGCACTTGTGTCGCAAGCATTCAGCGCTGCAACTGAGACTACATGAGTGCCCGATGTAGTCCAGTTAACCGAGATGTTCGTAGTTCCATGACCAGAAGTGATTGTTCCTCCTCCGGACAATATCCAGTCATATCCTGTTGCATTGGCAACCGAATTAATTGAATACGCTTCCGTTCCCGGACACGGAATCGTGTCTCCCGTGATATTTGAAGGGATAAAAGGCGCACCATCTTGTACAGTTACATTCAAAGTAACAGGAGCGCTGTTTCCGCAGGAATTATAAGCCAAAACAGAAATGGTGTACGGGCCGCCTGACGTATCCCAGTCAACTGTGAATGAGGTAGTATTTGTCGGAGAGATTATAGTTCCACCTCCTGATAAAGTCCATTGGTATCCGCTCGCTCCGTTCACCGCTGCAATGGTGTAAGTTTCAGAACCCGGACAAGGATTAATATCACCGGTGATCGCCAACGGTGATGCTGGCGGACCGCCTACCACCATAACGCTGAGATTGGAAGGATTGCTGTTCCCGCAAATATTTGATGCGATAACAGACAATGTGAATGTTCCGGAAACAGCTGCCCAGTCAACCGTTACGGACGTTGTGCCTTGACCCGCAGTGATCGTTCCTCCTCCTGTGAGATTCCAGGTGTATCCAGTTGCTCCACTCACCGAAGAGATAGAATAATTTTGAGCTCCCGGACAAACTGGGGTGTTTCCTGAAATCACACTGGGAGTAACCGGGACGCCAGCAGTTACATCAACTGATAATAATGTTGCCGCACTTGTGCCGCACGCATTGCTTGCCGTCACAAAGACTGTCCATGTTCCGGTCATAGTCCAGTTGACTGTCGCATTGGTAGAGTTGCTTGTAATGGTTCCACCGCCAGAAACACTCCATGTGTATCCGGTGGCATTGGTCACTGGACTGATGGAATACGATTGGCTTCCAGCGCATACTGAAACATTTCCCGAAATGCTTCCCGGTGGAGAGGGTGGGGGATTTTGAACGGTTACACTTGTTGAATTTGAACTGTTGCCGCACGAATTACTCGCTGTTACGGAAACGGTGTAAGGTCCGCCCGGTGTTGTCCATGTCACGCTGACGGAGTTGGTTCCCTGTCCGGCAGAGATATTTCCACCACCGGAGACCGACCAAGTGTAAGTTGAAGCTCCGCTCACCGGTGCAATGGAATAGGCATTGCTTCCGGGACAGGCGGTAGTGTTTCCTGTTATCGCGCCTACTGCGGCAGGAGGCCCATTTGCTACATTCACTTGCAGGGTTGCGGATTTGCTTCCGCATGAATTACTGGCGGTGACTGAAACGGTATAAGGTCCGCCCGGGGTGGTCCAGTTGATTGTGATTCCGGTTGTTCCTTGTCCGCCTGAAATACTTCCACCACTGGAAACAGACCATGTATAAGAAGTTGCGTTGGAAACTGCGCTGATCGAATATCCCTGTGATCCGGGACACGGACTTGTTTGTCCGCTGATCGCACCGACATTTCCGGGCTGGGGAAGCACAGTAACCGTGACTGACCCTCTTGGACTTACACAAGGAGGATTGGTATTATCAGAAGCTTCGACATAGTAAGTTGTTGTTGAAGAAGGTGAAACATTGAGCGGGGCAGTTCCAATGGAAGTTCCGCCAGATGCGGTTGTAAATACATTGTAAGTGACGTTACCACCTGAACCGGTCGCGGATATTTGTATTTGTGTGCCTGCACAAATGTTGTTTTGAGATGCCGATACATTGGGCGTTGGCGGAGGAGTGCAGGCGACCACCTGGCAGTCAATCGTCTTGGTCGGATTAAGCGCGACAACCACCGGTGCAAAAGAAATTGTGGAAGCTCCGGTAATGGTTAAGGGAGAAATATTAGTGAAGCTTGGATTGTAGTTGCTCCTCGTGGGAGTTACGTTACCTTCCGGGCAATTGGTATTATTCAACATCCCGTTTTTGTCAGACTTTACAACATGGTAGTTGAATCCGGTGAATTGCTGCGCTGTCATTGCCATTACAAACCCGGAATCAGCCGTTTGTATTCCTTCCGGTAAGATGGATGAAAGACCTGAGTTGTATGTGCGCCCAAAGATCACATTCCCGTTGGAGGAATTCACTTTAAGAACAAATGAATTGAATGTAAAAGCAAAAGGGATGATGTTGCTACCCATCAGAACATATTGTCCGTCATTGGTGACGTACGCGTTGTAACTTATTGCTACGCTCAGGAAACCGGGAAACGCATAAATGCTGCCCCCGGTCGCAGTTCCGGATGAGTTCACTTTCAGGTAATATGCATCTTCATTGTCATCACCGCTGAGCATTACTTCGCTTCCGCTCAGCCGCACTACAGAATTGGCGCCCTGGCTGCTGCCGGAGCCACCCCATTTTTTCGACCATACTAAATTTCCATTTAGATCGGTTTTCAGGATCACCGCGTCCGAAGGGTCGTCATCGCTGCCGCTTTGGCTCATGTAACCGACAAATATGTAGCCATCAGAAACTTCAGCCACATCCTCCAGAATATGATCGTTTACATAAGCAGTTGTGACGAAAAAAACTCGTGCCCACTGAAGCACACCTGAACTGTTTACTTTCATGCAGAAAAAGTTTGCGGAGTCTTGTGCCGCCAACCCACCCGCACCGTCAGGGTCGGCATCATACACATATCCGGCAACAACAAATCCATTGTCGGATGATTGAATTACACGCTGACCATGCTCGCTGGTTCCGGAACCAACACGATAACGATTTGCCCAGCTGACATTCCCATTGTTATCAAGCCGCATTAACATGCAGCCGGTTCCTGTTGAGCCTGTTGCGATGTAACCTCCTCCGCTTGCGTTTTTAATATCCCAGATGTCAGTTGCGATTGAGGCGGAATATCCGTTTGTCCAAACGATATTGCCCTGAGCGTCCAACTGCATGATATTTCCATAAAGCAGAGGGATGGTAGCATTCGTTCCTGCAAGGATATAATTGCCAGCGGGGTTTTGAATTATCCCTCCGGGAATATCAAACAACCCGACATCATAGCTGATGCGGAAGGTATTCTGCTGTGCAATAGCGCTGAGAGCGAAACACAGGCAAATAAATACCCAAGGACTTTTCGGCAAAGCAAATCGAGGTCGGTTCATTTGGTTAAGATTAATTGGGAATCTAAGGTACGGGAATGATATGGAAAAACAAGCAG